>JAQUGJ010000070.1:0-5899 GCA_028684255.1 Bacilli bacterium
TTTTAATCTCTTCGATTTTTTTTATCTCATTATATAAAATACAGTTGCAAGTAAAGATAAATACAAATATTGTAAATTCATTGAGGTTATGGTATAATTATGTTGTAAAAAGTCGGAGTGTGAATCACATGTCATTAGAAGAAAAAGAATATATAAAATATGGCAACTATGATATTTCTTTAGATAAAAATACTATTGTAGTAAATTATAACAATAATAACTTGGAGTATATAATAGATAATAATAACTATAGTTATAAACAATTTAGCAAAATTAAATTTTCAAATAAATATAAATTATTTTTTAAATTTGATTTTTCAAAAAGGCATCTTGAGTTATCTGAAGCAGATTATATAATAAAAACAATAATTAAAATTGGTAAAATAGTTAAGAAAAACAAAGTAAATATAGGAATAATAGAAGACAGCAAAACTATACTAGCCAATATAATTAGAGGTAAATCAGATTATGAATTAAATATAATAACAGCTATAGGCATGCTTTTATGTAATGATAATAAACAAAAGTGTGAATTTGTATATGATGAAACATGTGATTATTTAGATGAAATAGTAATAAAAAGAAATGTCTGTGGATTTAAAGATGATAAATGTATTGCTAAAAGGAATTCAACTTGTATAACGGGATGTTGTAATCATTTTAAAAATAAATCAATAGGAATTTTATATCAAAGTAAGCTATATCCTTGTGAGTATTTAGTAGATAAAAGATGTACTACAAAATGCTTAACTTGTAAAATGCATATGTGTGATTATATAATTAAAAAGACTGGTATAAAGTTTACCTCACAAAATATTCTTCCTTTAAAATATTATTTTAACCCAATTCAAAAGTATATTTTAAAAATGGAATACTTTACACCAAGAGAAAAAACATTAAAAAAACTAATATTTTTTGGTTTCTAAAATAAATAACCCATACTAAAATGTATGGGTTATTTTAGGTTATACGGATAATTCCATAGTAATAAAATCATTCTATTTATCATTACGTGGTTCCTTAGACCTTCCTGTCTTGTTTCCGTGAACATCATAATTATCTGTATGATCATAATCATCGCTTACTAAACTGTACTTATCAACTGAAGAACCAACCTTTCTGCCATCCCTAAAGTAGTCTGTGTGGGTAGCTTACCAGCCAAATCATATCTTACTACAGATTCCTCTTTGCTCATGCTAGAAGTCCTCCTTTTTAAAATTATTTATTAAAGTATTGTTAATTTATATATTCCATATTATCCATATTTTAAAGTAATTTATAAGAAGACGAATCAATATTTACTATATATTTAAAATATTTTTTTGTTTCGTTTTGTCCCAAATCTGTCAAAGGTAAAAATAAAAATCGTTGAAAACTCTAATTTTCAACGATTTATTTGGTCGGGAAGCAAAAGGGATTTCAAAATTTATATTTTACTAAATTTCTATTTCTATATTTATCTTGTTTTTATTTTTTCAAATGTATTTTATACCTAATATAATTATATTATAAATTTGTCAATTTATCAACTCTTTTTAAAGTATATTAATGTATTTAAAAAATCTTGATTCGCAATGCAATTTTAAGATTTTTGTTTTTTATTTATTTTAATTTTTTTAATGATAATGGAATAATTGTAAAATTTAAATAATAATAGATAAGACTTGTAGAAAGTGTGCTTAAATCTATAAAACTTTTTGTAATTATAGTTCCTTTGTAGAAAAATAAAATAATATTCAATGTTATTAATGTAGTTACTATAATAAAATATAATATATCATATCTAACTTTATAAGCGATTATAGTAAATATAATTGTTGTTATTAAAGTTACTTTTATATAAAAAATATTTAAGTCCTTAACTGTATTTAAAAACCAATTTTTTTTATCGATAATATCGTTGTATTCTTTTAAAATTAAAGAATTATAGTGAGCATTCATAATAAATATAATTACTATACTAAATAATAAAGATAAAAGATTAATTACTAAAGATATTTTTTTGAATTTATCTTTACTTGATAAAAAAGCAAAATTTACAATGTTTAATATAATAAAAATAATTAATAGTTTAAAATAAAAATGAGACAATTTTACACCCCCATTTTAATTATATATTTACTAACTATTAAAATTATATAATAAATATATATAATTTTCAACAATTTATTTAATGTTTGTTTAAATATCTATGTAATATAATTTCCATATTGTTAAAATAGAATTAATGCATAGGCATATTTATCTCAATATATCTTAATGTAAAGACGAGTATAATATTTATAATAAATAACTACAAAACAACTACATTTTAACAAAAAAATAACAAGAGCATTAAAACCCTTGCTAATTCTATATAATACCATATATAATTATGGTAGGGGTGACAGAAACACAAAAAACTGAAAGTATTGAAAATACTACATTTAATGTAATATTTTTTTTGCTTTGGAACTTTGTTGGGACACTATAATTTCAAAAATAGTAAATTTTGAAAAAGTTTTATGGAGAATAATTATAATTCAGGTAATATAAGAGGTACTTGTTATTTATAAAAATGTCTAATTTTGTCGATATTTGAAATATTAACTAAAACAGGTTGATAATACTTTTAAATATATTGTATAATTAACCTCGTCATTTTTTGATAAATACCCATTAATTAATGGTTATAAAGGAGGTCTCTAATTATGAGAGTTTTACAACCGCCTTAATATTTGGCAAGAAACTATTGTTTAGCTAATTATTATTTTTGGAGGTTTATTATTATGAGTAAGAAGATTTTGGCAGTATTTATGGCATTGGCTATCGTGATTTCTTGTTCGGTCAATGTAGTCTACGCGAAAGAGCACGCTGATTTTGAAACCCTTTCAAAAGAAGTTGGTATGTCCGCCCAGGCACTGCAAGGTGTTTACGAAACGTGTAAGGATGATGAGGAATTTAACCTTTTGATGGCTGAGGTAAAAGAAAAATATAAGTCATATTCTTCATCAAGTTCATCATCAATATCTGATTCTAATGAATCTGTGGTAGATATTAAAGAAAAATTGTCTAATATTAACGCTAGCACTTTTAGTAGTGAGAGTGTATCTGTAAATGCCTCTACTGAAACGTTGGGAGATGATGGATTAAATGAGGCACTTGCATTGTCTTTTAAAGGCACAATTTGGGTAACAAGAGATGGTACTACATGGGATATTGATCATGGGCATGCTGGCATGGTATATGCTACAGCTTCATGGTGCAGACTTACACTTGAACATAGAGGCTCTGGTTCAAGCAACCCCCTTACATGGCTTACTGCATATAGTCAAGAGTACGATCTTGATGATGATACCTATTGGCAGAATCGGAAAACATTAAGGATATATTGGGTATCAGATGTACCGAATGGTACACCAAACTTAAATAGCATGATGTTTGCTAGTGATTATTGTGCATTAAATTTAATGGGTATACCTTATTCACCTGTTGCTGCTCCAGAAGGGAATACGGCAGTTAGTTGTTCAACATTAATGCATAAAGCATATTATGAACACAATGCAAACGACCCGGAATTTCCAAATATAGATGTGGGGAACAGAGGATTATGGTCTTTTACTATATTGCCAGTAGACTTAGTGAAAGATGAAAAATTAATACCATTTGGATATTTTAACTGGAGTGGAAATATGCATACATGGGATTTAACTGATCCCGCCGGAGGAGGCGGCGGAGGAGGTGGCGGTTCGTGGTAAAACAACTTGAGTGATGTAAAATAGTTTAAGTAAGGGTGTTTAGTAATTCTAACACCCTTGCTTATATTATTGTAATAAACTATAAATCCTAAAAGACTGTAACATTATTTTTATAAGGAGGTTTTTCTAATTATGAAAGCCAAGTCAACCCTGCTTATCTTAATTTTTTCTTTTGTTTTTGTAATATTGATATTAGTGTTAGCATTAATGCCAAAAAAAGATGAGTTAAGCAATGTTAAACTTACTAAAAGTATAGGTAAAAGCGACATAGTGGAAACAAGTTTAACTTATATTAGTAAGGAAACTGCATTCAATGACATTTTTACATGTTACCTTAATAATGAAAAACTAGAAAATAAGGCTATTCCTAATGTGAAAACTACACTAGGAGTTGCTGATGTTACTTCGTTAGATAAATATGCAATTTCCAATGGGTATAAAGAAAATCCAGAGTCTTTCTTAAAAGAATATGGTTATGTATATTTATATTATAAGCATAAAGACAGCGAGTATTATTTACTTCAAAATAAAAGTAAAAAATCAAATGTAGTGTGGAATGTTTTAATTAAAAGAGGAGGTAATTATGAGTTAGTTAATCTCTGTAATGATATAGAAGCAGATGATGGAGGAAGTAGTTATCATAATGCTGTTTTTGCAAAAAAAGTTGAATATAAAGATGATAAGATATACTTCTATTTAAGTAATGGTGTATATGCTTTAGATGAGAATAATAAGATAGAAGTAAAAGAGATTAATCTAAATAAGATATTTTCACAGATCGAGAGTAAAGTGAAATATACTAAACTGTATACAACTAAAATAGAATACATTGAAAATTGTTTTTATGTGTTATGTAAAGATGAGGTAAGATATTATCTTATTCAATATAATATTGAAAACGAAGAGGTGTTGTCTGTTCCACTAAACTATAATCCGCAGAACATAACTGTAATCAATCAAAATGTAGTGGTTATTTCTACAGAAAAAAATAGTGTGTATTTTGAAACGTATAATAAAAGTGGGAATGAAGTTGTAATTAGAGAGATTGTGAGTATTAACGAACATAAACTTTGTGATATCAGACCAGATGGAATTAGTCCAATTATAGTATACGAAAATACGATATCTTTTGCATTATCAGGGGATTTTAAAATGAAAGAGAAAACATATACTTTTACTATTGACAAAGAAAGTTTGAACTTGCTAAATTGCAAGGAATATACAACTAATAGTCAGAAATATTATATATATGGAATAAGTATGTATGTGAAATAAAATTATTAATAATCTAATAACAAAGAGATAAATTACTACTTATCTCTTTGTTATTTTTATAGTTTTGGAATAGAAAATAAATTAAAGGTTGTAATTAATTAAAATTTATTATATAATTATTATATAGAATAGTAAAAATTTATTTTATATATGGAGGTAATTATGAATTCAACAGAAGTTATAGTAGAATTGTTGTTAGTTTTGGTGCCTATGATAATAGGTATAATATCATTAGTTAAAAGTTTAAGAAACTTATCATGTCAAAATAAAAAAATAACAATGAAAATAGTGCGTGTTTGTTTATCTAGTATTAATATTTTCTCATCAATTTTTTTATTTTTTAGTATTACCTCATACTTCGGTGCTTCTAATTTTAAACCACCTTATTTTAGAGAAAGTGATTTGAATTATTTGATAAATGATTTAAAGTATAATTATAGTGATGGTTGGTTTTTGGTGATGATTTTATTATTATCAATTATTATTTCAATAATAAATGTCATATTTTGGTTTAAAAAAAGCCATATAGAAAAGCCTAATGCTTTTTAAAATTCTGATTTTCAGCTATTTAATATGATTAAAATATAACAAATAGGGTATCTAGAAATATAATTTTCTAGGCACCCTCTTTATTTTATAATAATTTATTTCGTTCATAATTCACTCCTTTCATTCCTACAAAAATAACGATTTTATAGTGAAAGAACTTATTTGTTTTCTAGAATTTTTTTAGAACTAAAATTTTATCAGTTTTAAGAGAATTTTATAAAACTGCATAGAAAAAGAGTATCAATCAAAACCTTTTGATTAATACTCTTTCACGACTTTTAAGTTCTATGCAATTTCATAAAAATTACAAAAAAATGGTCGGAGTGACAGGACTTGAA
>JAQUGJ010000071.1:0-5815 GCA_028684255.1 Bacilli bacterium
ATGAAATCTATACATATAATAATGGATTACCAGTAGGAGAAGAATTATCCTTTAAAGGTCAAAGACCAAAAAGCGGAACAATAGCTATACAATCTAACGGAGATGTAGCAGTAGCAGTTCATAATGGTAAATGGTGTGCAATCAAAAACTCTGATGATTCAAAAGTTGAAATTTATGATAATATGAATGAGGCAGAATGTGAACAAATGTTGCCAAGTGGTGGTGAAGGGTATATTGATGTTAAAAGTGACAATACAATAGTAACTGCCTTAACTTGTAATGGAGAAGTTATGATTGGCCCATTTTATGATTTAGATAACCTGATTAAAGTGGAAGAAATGCCAAAAATTGAAAAAATATATAAAGGTAATTATTATCTAGCAGAAAATAATGAAGTTTATCAATTAAATGTAGTTGATGATGGGAGTTTAACACCCATTTTGACTGGTGAAAAATTACTTTCTGATGCTAAAGAAGTGTTTGTAACGGATAGTTATAATGATGGTTATAATGACATTAATATTTTTTTTCTACTAAACACAGGTGAAGTTATGGCAATGGGACCAAATGATAATTATCAACTAGGATTAGGAACAGAGGCTAATGATTATTACGAAGAGCCAGTAAAAATACCAGGTCTTTCTAATGTTAAAACAATGGCTGTATCACTAATTGATACTTATGGGACAATATTAGCTTTATTAGAAGATGGGACAGTTAAAGCATGGGGATATAATATAGGGGGTGCTCCAACTGATTATAGTACAGACTATCGAAATATTGCAACCTCCCCGCAAATCATTCCAGATTTAACAAATGTTACAGATATAGTTACTTCGGGTCTTCAATCCTTTGCAATTTTAGATGACCATACTGTTAAGGTTTGGGGATATGATGACGAACGCGGCTTGTTAGCAATGGGAGGTTATGGATATATAGAGACTCCAACACTAAATCCAAACTTAACAGATGTTAAATCAATTTTTGTGGATGGTGACTCAAGTATTCTGAATGGTTTGGCTATTAAAAACAATGGTGATGCTTTAATTTGGGGACTTTTAATTAACTTAGATGAAGCTACTAAACAAATTGGTTCAAATATGGAATCAGGACTGATAAGTGGACACAAAGTTATGATGATTGATAAAAACAGTAATTTACATGTATGGGGTCAAAATGAACAATTTAGTCTTTGTCCTGGTGTAATAAAAAAAGATGGAACTTGTGAAAATCATGTTATAATGGCAAAACTCCTTTATATGTATGGTGTTGATGAAGTAACATATTCGAAAGTAGTTCAAAAATTACAATTGAAAGAAGAGCATAGTACTCAATTTCAACCATTAATTCAATGTTTAAAAAATAGTAACTCACCAACAGACTTTGAGACTTGTTGGACAAACCATGACCAAGATAAAGACATACATAATATATTATCAGAATATTATTTAGATGGAAAACCAATTCTTGAACAAGAATCAGATAATAAAACCTTTTTGGATTGTGCGATGGAAAATCAAAACATTAATGACATGAAAGAAAATTGCATGAGTAAATTAAGTTTAAATGAAAAACATAGTGATTTTACTGATGTAGTTGCATGTATGAATGATGCGAATAATGAAGAAGAATATTATGGATGTTATGTTAATAATTCTGAAGAGTTTATGATGTCATTTATGAATATACTACAAGAGTATGATTATGATGGTAATTACATCGCTAATAGTGATAATATATGTTTACCGATATACCCTTTTTTAACAAAATTAAATAATTTGAACAATGTACAAGTAATAGATTTTGATCTTAGAGGTTTTTTTGCAGATGGTGAAACTCCTGATTTGACAGTTGGAATAGCAAATTATCAATTGTTTGCATGGGGATATGACTATTTTCTCGCTCCTGATCAATAATCAAATATTTGTTTGAAAACAAAGTTTAATTTAAAATTAGGGATAAAAAAAATCAATAAATTCACTTTATAAAATAATTTAGTGAGTTCAAAAACTAATGATAAATGAGTTTTTAATAAGAAGATTAAAATAAAAGTTTTAATCTTTTAATTTGTATAAATTAAGTGATTTTTTATTAGAAATATTCTAGTTTTTAAGAGTTTAAAATTATTAAATCTAAATAATATTCTTTTAATAAAATTTTCAAAATTACTACTGAAGACATGCTCATAAATTAAGCGCATATTGACACTGTTAATTGTGACAAAAGTTGATAAAATAATAATAAACATATATCATTATTATTATAGATAGTAGGAGGTTTTTTATGATTAAAAGAAAAAAATTAGGATTTACCTTAATGAATTATTAGCTGTAATAGTGATATTAGCAATAATAATGTTAATTGCATTTCCACTTATATCTAAAGTTGTTGAAGAGGCAGGCAAAGGTTCTCTTAGAAACACTGCATATGGAATTGTTAAATCAGCTGAATTTAAACATGCGGATAATGTATTGAACAACAAGGTAGGACAAGTTGTAGGTTGTGGGGTTTCAGGATATGAAGTTTATAAATATCAAAATGGATTACCAGTAGGAGAAGAATTGTCCTTTAAAGGTCAAAGACCAAAAAGCGGAACAATAGCTATACAATCTAACGGAGATGTAGCAGTAGCAGTTCATAATGGCAAATGGTGCGCAATAAAAAATCATGATGATTCAAAAATTGAAATTTATGATAATATGAACGAGACAGAATGTGAACAAATGTTGCCTAGTGGAAGCGGTGAAGGTTATATTGATGTAGTAATTGTATCATCAGATATAACTGCATTAAACTGCAATGGTGAAGTTATGGTGGGCCAATTTTATGATTTAGATAATCTAATTAAAGTTGAAGGAATCCCTAAAGTCAAAAAAATCTATGGTAATGATTTTTATTTAACGGAAGGCGGGGAAGTTTATAAAATTGAACGTCCCGAATCTAATCCATTTTTTCAAAGTATTCAAGGCGAAAAGATATTAGAAAACGTTAAAGATGTGTTTCCTAGCAATCATAACGATAGTATTTATTTTTTGATGGATAATGGAAAGGTCATGGGACTTGGAAAGAATTATTTGGATGAATTAGGGCTTGGGGAAGAAAGTCAAAGTACATATATTGAACCAGTTGAAATTCCGGGCTTAGAAGATGTTAAAACTTTAGCAACCTCTAATGTTTCTGATAGTGGAATAACAACCTTTGCTATTTTGGAAGATGGGAGTGTAAAAGTCTGGGGTCGTAATTTAGGCGGAGCACCATCTGAACATGAAAAAGACAATCATCCTTTTTCTGCAACTCCACAGATAATTCCAGGACTGACAGATGTCAAAGACATAGTTACTACAAAATATCAGTCTTTTGCTATTTTGGAAAATGGAAGTGTAAAAGTCTGGGGTCAAAATGATTATTGCCAATTAGGTATGTGTGGTGACGAATATATAGGGACACCAACAATTAATCCAAATTTGGTAGATATAAAATCAATTTCTTTAGCTGGGGAACAATATCTTAATGGTTTAGCAATTAAAAATGATGGAAATGCAATTCTTTGGGGGGATGATTTTAACGATGATAACGAACCTGTTACATTAAATGTTTCAAATGTTGAAACCGGTATAATAACATCTGATAATGTTATGTTAATTGATAATAATAAAAAGTTACACGTTCTTGGTAGAAATGATTATTATAGCGTGTGTCCTGGTATTATCAATGAAGATGGATCTTTTGAAAATCTTGTTACCATAAGTGATTATGTTGGTGAACATGGTTCTGTCAGAGGGTTTTCATCAATAATATCAAAATTAGAATTAACACCGCCGGATAGCGGGTTTGAACCACTTGTTCAATGCCTTAAAGGTGTAAATTCTGTTGAAGATATAAATAATTGTTGGGATGAACTTGATCCAAGTCACAGTATAAAGGATATATTACATAATTATTCTGTTAACGGAAAATCAATATTTGGAGGTAGTCAGGCCGGAAATAATTTCTATACCTGTGTTGTGGATAATATGAGTGATTTCAATGCTCAAAAAGAAAATTGTTGGAGTAAATTAAATTTAATTGAAGAACATAATCATTTAGCACATATTGTTGAGTGTATTAATGATTTAAATAGTATGGAAGATATGGGGACATGTATAGATAACGATCCAGACCTTATTAATGAATTTAATCTTATGACATTTGATTACGATTATAATGGAAATCATATGAATCCAACTTCAGGTGGAGAGACATGCAAAACAATTTATCCTTCTCTCCAAGGAATACCTTATTTAAAAAATATACAAAAAGTTGCTGTGGATAACGTAACATACAATGATGGGGGTTTATCTGCTGTAATAATTAATTACAACCTGTTTGCTTGGGGATATATGAAACAAGCTTGGTAAAAACAATTAAATTAATATTAGAATAAGAAAGTAGATGCAATAAAAAACATGCTCTACTTTTTTTGTGCCTAAATTCATTTTTTTACTTCTTTTATATTATTGTATCAAAAAATAGACTGAACTTTTTTTCTTGTCTACTTTTATTATATAACTTCAAATCATAGGGTTATTTTTGTATTCATTTTCAATCATAATAGTTTTATCAACTTCATTTAATATAGAAGCATACACACAAGTTACTCTAAATTCTAATTCAAGCATTTTATTATCAAGTTTAGAGTAATTAGTAACTAAAGGAACGGTTAGTTCTTTTTTTATATTATTTAAATATTTTCTTCCATTTTCACTAAAACCTAAAACTCTAATATATTCAATATGTTTAAAAGAATTTGCTTCAACTTTTGTAAAACTGCATAAAATATGGGTTAACATTCTCATGATCTTATTATGAGTATATCTTTTAGTTTTGATATAATCAATTAATTCCTCTAAAGAATTAGACTTTACAATATACTTTTTAATCCTATTTTCAATACCTTCATCAATCGTTTGATAAATATGAAGATTGTTTATTTCACTTAATATTTTGTATTTTAAAAAAGGGAAATAATCATCTATAAAATGTAATTTATTGTTTAAATAATTATAAGTTATATTAGGAACATAATTTTCAATATCAAGATTGTTTTTAAGTGCTAATCT
The DNA here is from genome assembly GCA_028684255.1 of Bacilli bacterium. GTDB lineage: Bacteria > Bacillota_I > Bacilli_A > RF39 > UBA660 > CAKOQQ01. Next base: position 5,100 of record JAQUGJ010000071.1, read on the forward strand.
AATACTACTAGCACTTGTAATATTGTTATCTAATTTTTTTGAATGATAGTTATTTGTACGTTTAATAGAAATAGGTTTAATATTACTTTTTAATTTTTTGATTTCTTTTATATAACTAATTCCTAAAATATCATTTGGAGTATCTATTGCTTCACCTGTTAATTTAGTTAAAGCATCGGATGATGCTTTAGGGTAACTAAGTCCTTCATCTAAATAAATTTTTATTAATTTATTATATTTATCCGATGAACTTAAATCAGCAATTTTATCTAATAAATCAATATCGTTAGATTCACTTCCAAAAATAACTGCTTCAACATTAAGATGGTTAAGTAGTTCAATGCTTCCTCTGGCAAATAAATCAGCATTTTGACTGGAAAAAACATAAGGTAATTCAACTACTAAATCGATACCATATTCTAAAGCAATTTTTGTTTTAGTCCATTTATCAATAATGCTTGATTCTCCTCTTTGGAGAAAATTACCACTCATTATTAATATAATAGTATAATTTGGATATAATTCTTTAACTCTATTTAAATGATATAGATGTCCATTATGAAACGGATTATATTCACAAATTATTCCGACACTCTTCATTTGCATCACCATCTACATTTTATCATACATTCAAAACTAAAAACAATCTGATTGCTATTTTAATTAAAAAGGGTTATAATTAGTGTGCTAGAGGGTGAAATATGAATATTGATTTA
>JAQUGJ010000072.1:0-5798 GCA_028684255.1 Bacilli bacterium
CCTTTAGAAGTCATCTCTTCTGCAAGCTCTAAATAATCGACAGGAACATCAACATAATCTTTTAGAAATTTAACACTTAATTTCATTTTCATCATCCTTCCTATCAAATTGTTCTAAGAACCTTATATCATTAGTATATAAATACCTTATATCTGGTATCGCATATTTAAACATTGCTATACGATCAAGTCCCGGACCGAATGCAAAAGCCGTATATTTATCAGGATCATATCCACCCATTCTTAAAACATTAGGATGAACCATACCAGCTGCAAAAACCTCTATCCAACCAGTTTTTTTACAAAGATGACAACCTTTACCACCACAGTTAAAACAAGTTACATCAACTTCATAAGAAGGTTCTGTAAATGGGAAAAAACTAGGTCTAAAACGTATCTTAGTGCTATCACCTAATAATTTACGTGCAAATATTTCTAAAGTACCTTTTAAATCTGCTAAAGTAATGTCCTTATCGATTACTAATCCTTCAACTTGACCGAATTGATGAGAATGTGTAGCATCGTCATCTCTTCTATAAGTTTTACCAGGACAAATAATTCTAAGCGGTCCTTTTTCTTCATTTTTTTGCATCGTTCTTGCTTGAACAGTCGAAGTCTGTGTTCTAAGCAACATCTCTTCTGTAATATAAAAAGTATCTTGAGCATCACGAGCTGGATGTCCTTCAGGAACATTTAAATTTTTAAAACAATTATCGTCAGTTTCTACTTCAGGACCATCGACAACATCATAACCCATTGAAACAAATAAATCTTCAATTTCTTCAACAACACGATTAAAAGGATGTTTACTTCCTCTTCTTACCTTTTTACTTGGTAGCGAAATATCGATTGTTTCTTTTTCTAACTTTTCATTTAATTCACGATATTCTAAATCTTTTCTTAAATCCTCAACTTTGAGATTAACATAAGTTTTAACCTCGTTTAAGCCAATTCCAAAGTCTTTTTTATCTTCAACCGATAAATCCCTCATCATCAAAGATAACTCTTGAATAGGCCCTTTTTTACCTAAATATTCAACCTTTAAATCGTTTAGATCTTTTAAACTACTTACATTACTTAGTTTTTCATCAAAACAGGATTTAATTGCACTTATTTTCTCTTTCATATTTCCTCCTAAAAAAAAACATCCTTATCTAAGGACGTGATTTCGTGGTACCACCTTAATTTGTATAGTAAACTATACCTTAATACTGTAACGCGTTACCGTTATAAATTTTCTTTTATAAAGCTCGAAAAACGAATTCATAAACCATTATTGTTAGTTTCCACCATACACTAACTCTCTATTAATAATTAAATTTATTACTACTTTTTTGTCTTAGCTTCTATTTCACTTACTTGTGTAAGTTGTTTTTTTAATTCTTCTAATTCCTTAATCCTTTTTTTGCCCTTCTTAGGATTATCAAATTCTTTAAAATCATACTCTTTATCATATGAGGCGACCATTTCTGGTACGCACTCATAAGAAAGATCTATTCCTTGAACATTTTCTTTAATTTCATTTTGAATATGAAATAAAATACTTTTATTTGTACTTCTTCCCAAATCATAATTGTAATTTGATAAATTAATTATTTCGTCTAATTTCTCGCGTGTGGCAAATTCTTCCATCTTCTCAAAAAAAGTATTTAAATTACCTTTATTAAAGTAACAATCAATTAATTCTTTTTTTGCTTCCTCTGGTAACATTCCTACAATTATCTGTTCATCTTGATGTTCAATAAAATTTTCATCTAACATTAATAACCACTCCCAACTAAATAATTTACTATCATCTCAGCCACCCCTATGTTTAAAGCTTTGAATTGGTTGTTTTCATTAAATCCACTATAGTTGCCTTTAGTTGAGATAATACATAACAAACCATACATTAGTCGGTTTTTGCCATCACATTTTGCAAGTTCTTCTTTATTTACAAATAAAATATTTTGGGCACTATCATATTCAATAGTATCTCTTATAATAAATTTATTCCCTTGAAATATTTTTAATGTCTTAATTCTCTCTTTAAAGATACTTAAATCAATATCAGGCATCTTCTTATTAAAAATCTCCATCAACTCTATGATATTTTCTTTTAATTCAGGAGTTATGTAGTTATTTGATTCAATAGATTCTCGTATTTGTTTTAGTTCATCCATTTTAATCACCTATTAATATTCTAACATATTTTACTTAAAAATCACAGAGTTTTTACATTTTTTGGGAAATAATTTTTTATAATTATATATTATATAGATTAATTGATAATAAATCAAGTATTTTATAAAAAAATAAACCGAATAATCGGTTTATTTAGCTTCTTCAGTTGCTCTTGTTTCTCTTATAACAGTAACCTTAATAGTACCAGGGTATTGTAATTGTTCTTCTATCTTATTTTTAATGTCTCTAGCCATCTTATAAGATGCTACATCATCTATTTGTTCAGGTTTTACAACTACACGTAATTCACGTCCTGCTTGCATTGCAAAAGTGTTTGATACTCCTTGCATACTATTAGCGATATTTTCTAAATCTTGTAATCTTTTAACATAATTTTCTAAAGAGTCATTTCTTGCTCCAGGTCTTGAAGCACTTAATGCATCTGCAATAGAAACAACCTCTGAAATAATACTAGTTGGTTGTGTATCACCATGATGTGATTCAATAGAGTTTATTACTATTTCATTTTCTTTATATTTCTTTGCTAAATCTCGACCTAGTTCAACATGACTTCCTTCAACCTCGTGATCGATTGACTTACCAATATCATGTAACAAACCGGCTCTTTTAGCAAGAGCTATATTCTCTCCAATTTCAGATGCTATTATTCCTGATAATTGTGCAACTTCAATTGAGTGCTTTAAAGCATTTTGTCCATAACTTGTCCTAAAATGAAGTTTTCCTAATATTTGAATTAACTCTGGATCTAACTTAGTAATCCCTAATTCAAATAAAGCAGCTTCACCATATTCTCTTATTTTTGTTTCAAATTCTTTTACTGTCTTATCATATAACTCTTCGATACGAGCCGGATGGATTCTTCCATCTTTTACTAAACGATCAATTGTCATATGAGCGATCTCTCTTCTCAAAGGATCAAAACTAGATATTACGATTGCTTCTGGAGTATCATCTATAATTAAATCAACACCAGTTACCGCTTCAATTGTTCTAATATTTCTTCCTTCACGACCAATGATACGACCTTTCATATCATCACTAGGTAATTCTACAACTGTAACAGTCTTTTCATTAACAACGTCTCCAGCATATCTTTGCATAGATTCAACAAGCATATTCTTAGCCATTTTATCAGCTTCGAATTTTGCATCGTCTTCACGATCTTTAATATAAGACGCTATTTCTAAATTCATCATTTCTTCAACTTTTTTTAGAACTAATTCCCCTGCTTCTTTCTTAGAATAACCAGAAATTTTTTCTAATAGCTCTAATTGTTCTTTTTGTATTTCTTCCACTTTTTCTTGCTCAACTTGAATTTTTCTTTGTTTACTAATTATATTATTCTCTTTTTCTTCTAACATTTGCTCACGATTTTGAAGAGTTTGATCGCGCCTATCCATATTACTTTCACGCGCAATTAAACGATCTTCTGATTCTTTAATCTCAGATTTTTTTTCTTTTATTTCTTTTTCATTTTCTATCTTAATTTTGTGAGCTTCTTCTTTTGCTTCAAACAAATAATCTCTTTTTAGTTTTTCAGCCTCTTTTTTAGATTTTTCTAATAATTCCTCAACCTTTTTTTCTGCTAAAGAGCCTTTAATATAATTAATAATAAACATTGTTATTATACCAACGAAAAGTCCTATCAATACAAGTAAAATGGAGAAAATTAAGTCATCCATAATTTTACCTCCATTATTTTATTATTAAAATGTGTTTAACATTCTATTTATATTTTAATGTTTATTGACGAATAAGTCAATAGTTTTATCCATATAAAAAAGATATCAAAGATATCTTTTATTCAACAATCCCAGTAATACAAGCGGCTTCCTCATATACTTTAGAATATTTATTATTAGTTGGATTAAAAGTTATAATAACACATCCATCCATAGTTTCATTAGTACGGGCATCAACAATTTGCTTTGTCGACAAATAATCATTGTTCTTTAATGTTTGAATAGATATTTTATAAGGAATTTGTATCGAATTTTTTAAAGCATAAGATTCTGCTGCCGAATAAATTATATTAATTTGATCTTCATACATTTTATCTTTAGAACGATTAATAACACTTGTAACTACCGGAAAAGTAATTCCAAAAATAATCGTTAAGAGTACTAGTATTCCAATTACCTCAATTAAAGTAAATCCCTTTTTCATAAATCACCTACTAACATGATTGCTCCATATATGTTAAATCATAAGTATTATAAACATTATCAAAAGTTATATAAATACAACCATTTAATAATGTATCGTCCCTCGGATCAGTTATGCCTTCTTCAATATAATTAGTATCGATTAAAGTTTGTAAAGATACAGAGGATGGTTTAGCACCTTGTAAATCAATAAGATAACTTTTTGCAGCATCCTTAATAAATTCTATTTGATCAACATATAATTTTTCCTTACTGTTTTTTAAAGTACTTGTAACAATTGGAAAAGTAATCGATAAAATCAAGATTAAAAGAACAAGTATTCCAACAACTTCAATTAAAGTAAAACCATTCTTTTTCATATGCCACATCCTAGTTTAATTATAGATTAAATTAATTGACAAGTCAATTATGCAACCATTTTATTGCGCAGTTTTGTCAACACCTTTTGTTCTTTTCTAGAAATTTGAACTTGACTCATTCCCAATTCATTAGAAACCTCTGCTTGAGTCATATCATTTAAGTACCTCAAAGTAATAATTTTTCTTTGTTCCTCGCTTAAATTATTTATCTCTTCTTTTAACATAATTAAAGTGTTTATATCGACATCTTCCTTACTGATAACATCATATAAATTTGTATCTTTTCCTAAATCACTTATTGTTTCATCTAAACTAAAAAGACAATTCTTGCTTTTTAAACACTCAATTACCAATCCTTCATCTATTTCTAATAAATCACTTAACTCCTTAGTTGTAGGATCGCGCATTAATTTTTGACTGAGTAAAATATTTGCTTTCTCAATACGAAGACTTAATTTGTTTATTTCCCTACTTATCTTAATACCTTTATCTTCCCTAACCTGCTTTTTCATCTCTCCTAAAATATAAGGATAAGCATAAGTAGTAAACTTCGTATTATCATTAGGGACATAATTTTTATAAGCTTTAATGAGTCCCATACAACCAACTTGATATAAATCTTCTTTCGATTGATAATTCTTAAAAGAATGGGCAAGAGAATAAATCAATTTGCTATTTTCTTCAATTAAATTATCCATTGTAACCCTCTAATAAACGAATAGCATCTAGTTCATTACTAGTTTCATACATGTATTTAAGTAAATTGCTATCGCTTATCTTTCCATAAATATTTTTATTTATACCACATAATAAACTTAAACCTTCATTTTTTTTACTTATTTCATAATTAATTAGTAAAGAACCAATTCCATTATCATCGATTGTCTTTAACTTTGAAACATTGAAAACCACATTCCTAATTTGATTTTCCTCGATTAACGAAGTGACCTCTTCATTTAATTTTAAAACCGTACTTTTATTTAAATCACCAATTAATTTAATAAATAAAATTCCTCTTTTAAAACCAATATGAATGTCTAACATATATCACCTCCTAAATAATTTAGCACATATTTTTTGAATTTTATATC
>JAQUGJ010000073.1:0-5768 GCA_028684255.1 Bacilli bacterium
TAGAAAACAAATCAGTCAAAAGCAAACACAAATTTAAAGAATGTAATGAAGAAGAAACTTTAGTAAAAGTTTTCAAATTAGAAAGTGGAAAAATTCATTATGTACCTTTATTAACATGTGAAGATGTTGTATCAGATGATCTATATAATGATTGGATTTATGGTGAAGAAAGTGATATAATAGAAAATGAGAGTGATCTTAACTTCTTATTTGTTCCAAAGGAAATTAATAAGGATGCACTTAAAGACCTTGACATAAAGAATGTTGTTGAAAAAGAAAACACTTATCAAAAATATTATGTTTTATCAGAAAACCAAGGTTACAGATATCGAGATATGTCTTGGATATGGGAAGGTAAGATTAGAAAATATTATCCTGATCAAGTTACTGATATTAATAAAGTAACTTTTACATCAATTACCTCACCTTCAACTGATTATCCTTATCCTAGTGATAAAATATCGGTGACATATTATACCTCAAACGAAAGACCAGCATCATGTAGTTCTAAAAGTGAATTTATAGTAGTAGGAAAATCGACATATACAGCTCCAAGAGCAATCTATGGATGCTATTATGTTAATCCAGAATTACCGGCCCTTTTATTTCAAACATGTAAAAGTGCTGGATTGAAGGAATTACCTAATTATAAAGTTCAATATACATGCGGCGATACTGCTCAAGATGCAAAAGTTGCAAAAGATTATAAATGTAATGCAACATGTGCCTCAGATTTAAAGTTATCAGCTGATCGTGCAAGTTGTGGAAAATATGTATGTCCTTCCGCTTGGACAGATTGGACAAAAACAAAGTGTACTGGTGGAACCGATGTTTGTAAAACAAAGCAACAAACAGAATATAAATGGTATAAACTAGTAGATGGAGAAACGGAAGAATACTTACCTTCAGCACCATATACAGGATTAACTAAAAAAGGTGAAGGTAAAAAGACTAATTGGAGTCAATGGTCAACAACTAAAGTGGTGGCAACTGGATCAAGAGAAGTTGAACAAACAAAGTTGTTAAAATTAAAAGTAGTTCCTAATAACGTTGAAAAATATTGGACACCGTTAAGTAATGTTCCAATAACAGAAGCAGGAATGATTCAAGCGTTCAAGGAAAAAGGTTACAAGGTAGAAACACTAGAAGATATTTATAATCATAGTGGAATAACTTATGGACTAGTGCTACAATATAGAAATATAAAAGAGAAAGAATAAAGGAGGAATAAACATGGAAGAAAAACAAATGTTAAAAATTACAGATGAAACAGGAGTAGAGAAAGAAGTTGAGGTATTATCATATTTTACCTTAAATTCAAATGGTAAAAAGTACTTGATATATACTGAAAATGTAACTGATGAGTCTGGTAATGTAGAAATCTATACATCAGAAGTGGTAGAAAAAGAAGATGATTCAATTGAATTATATGGCGTTGAAGATGAAAATGTATGGAATGAAATTAAACAAGTAATGATCGATTTAGCAAAAGAAGGGGAGTAGTGGTATAAATGGAAAAAATAACTTTAGAAGATATTAGAAGTTTAAATCCAGATTCAAAAATTAAAGTAATTTCTAAAAAAATTATTAAGTTCGTACCTAGTATGTTCGATAAAGTTAGAAAAAATTACATTGAAAAAATAGTTTTGAATACTTTGGATAATAACGAGATCAATAAAATTGAAAAAGTAAACGAAGTAATAAAAGACATAATTAATAAAAATCCTGAAGTTCAAGCAGCAGAAGAAAGTATCGAAAAAGCAAAAAGTTATAAAAAAGCATTAGAATCTGGTGAAGTTAGTGGTTTAGCAGAATTTGAGGTAGGAGATTACATCAAAAGAATGGATGATGCAATCAGAAAAGGTCAAAAAGCTCAAATAAAAGCAATAAGAAAACCAAGTATTAGCTATTTAAGAAAAGAACTTAAAGAAGTAATAAAAGAACAAAAGCAAACTTTATTGAAAGAAAAAGAAATCTCGGAAATAAATGATGCAAATGTAGCATTAATGGCACAAATTGAAGAAAATAGAAAAAGGGAAGCTGAATTAAAAGGAATTCCTTATGTACCTTTAGCGGTTAATCAAATTGGTCAAAATGTTGAAGGAACAACTGTTAGTGCAACTCAAGAAGAAGAAAAAACAAATGAAGATAATTCAACTATAATACCGACTAATCTAGAAGAAAATGTTAATGAAGAACAAGAAAACATAAATGAAGAACAAGAACAACAAGTAGAAATTGAAGAAGAAAAAGAAGACAAAAAAGAAGAAGAAAAAGAAGAAGAAAAAGAAGAAGAAAAATCAGCTCCGATTAAAGGAAAGTATTCTGATCCTTCAGAAGAATTGTTAAAACAAGCAAATTCTAAGAAAGTTAAAGAAAACAAAAAAGGTTTCATTGCTAAAATGAAAAAAGGAATCCTTAAAGGAGTTATTATAGTAGCGCTGATTACTGGAATAGGATTAAGTGTAAACCCAATAGTAAAAGCACCGGAGACAACTTATACAAAACATCCAACACCGGTAATAGAGAATGCACAACAAATGGATAATTTAACAGAGGAAGAAGAAAAAGAAATTATTGAGGAAATAGAAAAAGAAGTTGAAACTGTGGCAAAAGCAACAAAAGAGAAAAAAACAGAAAAAACACCAGAGAAAAAAACAGAAAAAACACCAGAGAAAACATCAGAGAAAACACCAGAAACAACACCAGAAACAACACCAGAAACAACACCAGAACTAACACCAGAACTAACACCAGAACCAACACCAGAGCCAATACCAGAACCAACACCAGAACCAACACCAGAACCGGTTGTAGAAGATGCTGGTATAGGAAATCCAACATTTATATTAAATCATGGTGAACAATATGGTAATTTCTTAAATACAACTGGTGGACCAGTACTCGTTGATTTGTTAACTGGAGAAAATCTTGGCCCTGCTAATGTTACTCCTTCAGAAGCAATGGGAGTACGTGTAAGATAAAGAATAAGGAGGAAAGAATGGAATCTAAAAAAAATCAAATTATTGATTTAGAGGGAAGTTCAAGCTATATTATATTAGAACATGCTATATATAAAGGTGAAAACTATTATCTTGGAGCCAGATTATCAGAAGATAAAAAAGAAATTACTGATGATATGACATATATACATGAAATTAATAAAGAAGATGGAGTATATTTTGAAACAGTGACTGATTTTGATTTAATCAAAAAACTGACAAAATATATGGATCAATAAAATTAAGCCTCAGGGCTTTTTTTATTGCTTTTTTTATAACAATGTGCTATAATTCCGGCATGGGGCTGCTTTGGTTTCGACAGGGATAATGAAGTATAAATGGCAAGTCGAAGGTACGCGTCAAGTACACAAAAAAATATCTGGAAACAGAAATCAATTAGCTTTCGCTTAATATAAGCAAGCTGCTTTATATGTTTTTACCCACGGGGACTTATAAAGCTCGATTTAGTGGGATATATTATTGTATAGCCAAGCTACAATAACGAATAATATTGGCTTACTAAAACACAGATTGTCAATTGTCGAATGTTTTAGGAAATAATATTAATTGACTAAACTTGTAGATGTTTATATGAATTTGTTTTTGGACAGGAGTTCAATTCTCCTCAGCTCCACCATAAGAAAATAACCCTTGAAATTCAAGGGTTTTAATATTTTTATATACAATTTATATACAAATAATTATTGCTCTGTTATAATGCTTATTTAATCTAGAAAAAATTGCTTTTTAAGTGTATAATGTATATAAGAGTATGTTATTAATTTATTTGATTTGAACATTATAACGTTGAAAATGCTTTAAAAAAACCATGCTAATGCAATAGATTATCAAACTCTTACTAACAAAAAACATAAAATGTATTTAAATATTTCTATGTTTTTTCTTGTTATTAAATATATAAAATTTGAAGGTGGATTTATATGTTAGATAGTAAAAACAAAAAAAGTAATATTTTTCTAATAGTTTCATTAATTGCATTATTGATATTATTTTTTATTCTTCCTCTGTCAAACGATGACTTTAGACATGGCGCTTCAGGGATGATTATTAATTTTATGCGCTATCTTAATGGTAGGTATTTAGGTAATGCTATAAGTATATGGCTTGCTGCCAGCACTATTTTTAGAGTTATTACTAAAACAATAGTTGTGATATTATTCTTATTATTAATAAAAAAAATGTTAAATATTAAAAACAATGCATATTTATTAATTTTTTTAATGTTAATTATGGCTATGCCTAAAGAATTATTTAGACAAGTTATACCCTTTAATGCAGGTTATGCGAATTATGTTATTCCAATTGTTGGAATAATGATTGCCGTATATATTCATTTGGGGAATGTTGAATTAAAAAATAACTTCTTTACTTTTTGTATTTCTTTTGGTTTAGGAATATTTAATTCATTGTTTATGGAACACTATACAATATTTAATTTAATATTATCAATGTATTTGTTGGTATATAATTACAAAAAAAACAAGAAATTGAATAGTATATATTTATACTTTTTTATAGGTTCAATTATTGGAACATTTGTTATGTTTAGTAATTATAATTATATTCAGATATTTAATAGTGACGATTTTCAAAGTTATCGCTCCTTGGATTTATCAAAAGATTTGCTAACTAAACCTTTTATAATCATTAGTGATGCTTTTATAAATAATTTAATTTTGAATTTAACTATTACCCTTTTAGTATCTACGTTATATTTTAAGAAAATAAGACAAAAAAATAATGATTCAGTAATTAAGTTAGTAATGATGTTTATCTATTTTTATGCTATTTATTTATTAATGAAATTTACAAATCCAGGTTTATTAACTTCTGATCATTATGTTAATTTAATTAAAATATTTGAAGCAATTATCACATTATTATTTTATATTTGTTTAACATTTATACTTTATAAGACTAAATTGTTTAATAAAGACGAAAGATATCGTTACATATTTTATATTGTAAGTATAATCCTTTTATTAGGACCACTTACTGTTGTTACTCCTTTATGGCCTAGGTGTTATTTAATTATATATTTTATTAAAACCCTTTTTATTATAGATCTTATGTTATCGATGGAAAAAAATAAAATAATCCTTATTGATCGTAGTTTAAACTTTGTTATAATATTAATCATTATTCAAATTATTTATTATTTTACTATCTATGGAGAGATATTTATTAATAATAGTAAGCGAATTGGAATAGTTTACACTGCTATTAAAGAGGGTAATCAAATAATATATGTAGAGCCTTTACCTAATCAAGAATATATACATGGAACTATATGCACCGAATATGATAGAAAAGTGTTTAAGGAGTTTTACAAAATACCTGATGATGTGTTAGTTGAAATAAATTGTAATAATTAATATAATTGGAAACCAATATTTGATGCAAGGTTTCCTTTTTTAATGTTTATTTTATTTATTAAATTAAACAAAAAATTAGGTATTTCCTAATTTTTTAATAACATTAATTTCTTATAAACAATTGAGTCCAAAAAGTATTACCATTATCATCTTTTACAGCACCAACACCAATTTGATTATATGTTGGATTTAAAATGTTTGCACGATGTTCTGTAGAGTTCATCCAAGAGTTCATAACTTCTGCAGCAGTTCTTTGTCCACTAGCAATGTTTTCGCCAGCAGTAGTGAATTCAACTCCAAAAGTTCTAAGCATTTCAAAAGGACTTCCGTATGTAGGAGAATTGTGTCCAAAATAATTATTATTTATAAA
>JAQUGJ010000074.1:0-5729 GCA_028684255.1 Bacilli bacterium
TATTGTCAAAAGGCAAATGAACATTGTCCAGCTTTAAACCATTGTCATTAACTATTTTTATTAAATTTTTCCTATGAATAAATTCGGGATAAACTTCATCATCCCACCACAGCATAACATAATTAAATCTAGCTTCTTTAATTAATTGAATTCTTTCTTCAAAAGGCTGTATATATCCAAACCAATGAAAAATCCCAGTTTTAATTGTCTTATTTGTTTCAATCATTTCAGTCATTTTTCTCCTACTCTGTTATATATTATATAGTAGCATAAATTTTAAATTATTAAAAGTATTAACTGGTTATTATGAAATTGCTCTCCTTCGGTTCATAATTACAGAGAATTGCAATTTAAATAAGAATGGTAATAAAGGTACAGTGTTATTAGAATAACATAAAAGTTGATTTTAACAACACAACACTTTGATTCAGAATATGTTAAATAAAATAATATAAAATTTATTATTTGAAATGCACATATTATGGTATAATATTAGCAGAATAATCAATATCTATATAATAAAAAAGAGGAGTATATTATGACATTAGGTGAAAAATTAAGAGAAATCAGAAAGTCAAAGGATTTGACAAAGCAGCAATTAGGCAATGAATTGAATGTTCCAAAGGATAGAATAAAATTATATGAGACTGGAGAAGAAATACCTTCAGATTTTTATTTAAATGCTTTTGCACAATATTTTGATATATCTGTTGAAAAATTACAATCACTAAAATAATATATTTATCTTGAATTATTAAATTGTTTATGTTAAATTAATATCAGATCTAAGCTTAAGGATTTTCTAAGGGCAAGGAAAATTTTTTTGTATCATAAGTTATGATTCCTTGTTTGCGTGCGCTTACAAGGATTTTTTGTTCATTTGGAAAAAAGGAGGTTTCTGCAATTTCTATGGATAATAGAATTGGTGTAATAGGTATTGTTATTGAAGATTTATCTGAAATTAACAAGGTAAATGATATTTTACATCAATATGGCAATATAATTATTGGCCGAATGGGTGTTCCTTATAGAGAAAAAGGAGTTAATGTTATTTCTTTAATAGTTAATGGCACTACAGATGAAATAGGAGCTCTTAGTGGTAAGCTTGGAAAAATACAAGGATTAAATGTGAAAAGCGCTTTATCTAAAAAAAGTTATTAATGGAGGATTTTAAAATGAAAAAATTAAGTTTATTGTTAGTTTTGATTCTAATGCTGACAATGTTTACAGCATGTAATAAATCTCAAGATGTAACACCAGAAAATAATGAAACAGAACAACCTGTTGAAGAAGTAAAGGAACCAGGAGAATCTGAAACATCTAATGAACCAATTACTGTTACTATTGCTGGTTTAAAAGGACCTACTTCTATAGGTATGATTAAAATGATTGAAGAAAAAGCTTTAAACAGTGATAAATATAATGTAGAATATGTAGCAGAAGCTGCACCTGACTCATTAACTGGTAAAATAATTAATGGAGATATTCAAATCTCTTCATTGCCAATCAATCTTGCATCAGTTTTATATAATAAAACACAGGGTGCTGTTCAAATAATGGCGGTTAATACAATAGGAAATTTATACATAGTTGGAAGTGATGATACTTCTTCATTGGAAGATATTTCAGGCAAAGTTCTTGGAATGAGCGCAAAAGGTTCAACTCCTGACTTCGCAATGAATTATATTTTAAAGCAAAACAATTTAAGTGATAAAGTTGAACTAGATTATGCAGCAGATCATGCAACATTAGCTCAATCTGTTATAGCTGAAGACACAAAGGTTGCTTTATTACCACAGCCTTTCGTAACTCAAGTAACTATGAAAAATGAAAATGTAAAAATACTACTTGACTTAAATCAGGAATGGAAAAAAGCAACTGAAAACGAAAGCGAATTATTCACAGGTTGTATTGTAGTAAATAAGGAATTTGCACAAAACAACAGCGAATTTGTAACTGATTTTTTAAAACAATATAATGATTCTGTAAATTGGGTAATTGATAATCCAAAGGATGCATCCGTTTTAGTTGAAAAACATGAAATTATGCCAAATGCAGCACTTGTTGAAAAGGCAATACCATATTGTGGTATAACATATAAATCCGCTAATAACATTAAAGACGAACTAAATAGTTTTTATCAAATATTATTTGACTCTAACCCGGCTTCAGTAGGAGGAAAACTACCTGATGAAGATTTCTATTATTCTGAATAAATACAAAAAATTTTTAATTATATTATTTTGGGTTCTAATTTGGGAGATATTTTCATTAATAATCAATAGGGAAATTTATCTCCCTTCTCCTATTTCTACATTTAAAGCTTTATATAAATTATTATATATAAAAGAGACTTATATAACGATAATTTTTAGTTCTTACAGAACTATTGTAGGCTTTCTTTTATCTTGTGTGGTTGGAATAGTACTTGGTTACTTCTGTGGCATAAGTAGATCATTATATGATTTATTTTATCCATTAATAAATATTATTAGAACTGTTCCTGTTATGTCTATAATTATATTGGCTTTAATGTGGTTTAAAGACTCTAATGTACCTATCTTCGTGGCATTTCTAATGTGCTTTCCAATTATTTGGACTAATACTGTTGAAGGAATTAGAAATACAGACGTTAAACTTCTTCAAATGTGTAAAATATACAACATTAAAAAAATCAGAGTGATTAAATCAATTTATTTCTATTCATCTTTGCCTTACATAAAAGCAGGAACTATATCTGCATTGGGTATTGGATGGAAGGTTACATCTGCAGCTGAAGTGTTGAGTCTTCCTAAATATTCAATAGGAAGATTTTTATACGATTCTAAAGTTTATTTAGAAATACCTGATTTATTTGCATGGACTATAATTATAATAGCATTAAGTTTTTTATTTGAAAAAGTGTTGAAATTAATATTGAATTAGGTGATTACATGATTGAACTTATAAATGTTTCTAAAAAATTTAATAATTTACAAATTCTAAAAAATTTCAATATGACTATAGATGATAAAAAAATTACCTGTCTTTATGGTCCTTCTGGAATAGGTAAAACAACTGTTGCAAATTTAGTTTCTAATATTATATCTATCGATGATGGAATAATTAAAGGAATTGAAAATTCTATGTTTTCATATGTTTTTCAGGAACCTAGGCTTCTTGAATGGTACAGTGTATACGATAATATTGATTTTGTGTTAAAAGATATTTATGATTCAAATACAAGACAAAAAAAAGTTAATAATTATATAGATATGGTAGAATTAAGGGATTATAAAAGTTACAAACCTAAAGAGTTAAGTGGTGGAATGGCACAAAGAGTATCTTTAGCAAGGGCATTTGCATATCCCTCTGATATATTAATAATGGATGAACCTTTTAAAGGACTTGATAATAAACTAAAAAATGAAATGATTTCTTCATTTCTTAAATTATGGTCTGAAGAAAAAAGAACGGTATTATTTATTACCCATGATATTGATGAAGCAGTTTTACTATCAGATACTATTTTGATATTAAACAATCGACCTGTTGAAATTGTAAAAAAAATAGAAAAAAACAATTATGAGATAAAAGATATTAAAAAAATGCTCATTAATTACTAATTTATCTTTACAATCCTCTTTCATTATATTATTATAACATTAAGTAATAGTTTGTAAAAAAATATGAATTTTTTTTATAACCAAGGAAATAATTTGAGTACTTTCAGAAACTAAATGAATAAACAGGCAAAAACAGGAATTAAAATAAAAAAAGAGAAAAACATAAAATCAGGTTAATATTAATTTAAATTAAGTAAAAAATAGCATGGCAAACAAGCCTAACGGTATATTAAGCAAAAAGAAATAAGTTGATAAAGGTTTAAGTTAAATATTCAATAAAGATAAAATGCTAAAATTAGAAGATTTAAGCCATGCATCTAAATGAATATTAAAAGCACAAATAGTTGACCAAAAAGCAATACGTTTTTTACCACGAACTTTAGAATTTTCAAGGCCATAATTGTGAAGAATTCTGTTGTTAATACGCTCGCAGCAAGTGCGAGATGCTATCTTTGTCTTAAATAAACCTGAATTACGAGGAATTTTAGTAAATAGCCTTAAATCAGATAATGGTTTTGTGTAAACAGTTCTGCCATAAGGTGAAGGAGAACAGTCTTCAGAATGCTTGCATTCAGATACTTTTCCTGTTTTAAGAGGGCAACGCCATTTAATTCTATGTCTGCTTTTACAATTGCCCCAAAAAACCATAGAATGTCCACCTTTACAAGTAGGAGTACCATTTTTATCAAAGGATAGAGGACCATCATACTTGGAATGTTTATTTCTACCGTTAAGAGCAATAACGGCATTGATATTCCAATGATTTAAGAGAATATAAGTAGCATAATTGTCAGATGCTGAATCTAAAACATAAGAATCAATATTAAAGTTAGGATAAAGATGTCTAAGTTCATTAATGGCAACAATAGAAGAAGTGCTGTCATGGCGTTTAGCATCAAAGATGCGTAGATAAATAGGTAAATCAAATTTAACATCAGGATTGTAGGTGGCAGCAAAATAGCCAGTATAACCGTAAAAATAGCGAGAATTGTAGCTATCCCAGCCCCAAGAAGCATTAGGATCAGAGAAACGTCTATCGCACTTACAATCATAGATACCTTTTTCTCTACATTCACAAACTTTAACACCATAAGATGAAGCTCCGGTAGCCATACAAGTACCATCAGCAGCTACAGTAAGTTTAGAAGTATCACCAAGCAGACCTTTGCCAGCAGAAGGAATAACAATCGTTTCAGTAAAAATACGCTGAAGTAAAGATTGAGGATGGTCAACATATGATTTATCAGGATTATTCATAATATAATTAACGAGTTTGTCTACAATATTGGGATTTTTAGGAGGCATTTTTTCACCTTTTTTAAACTTCTTAGTAGGCTTGCGTTTAACAGATTTTAATTTATTAGAATCATTCAGAGGAATAAGTCTATCAATAAAATCATAATGCGAGCCAACAGAAGGGATAGAATCAGGTGTAACCCCAATAGCAGCACAAAGAACAGGGTCATTAGGAAGTTCAAAACGACACCAACGTGTAATAGAATAAATATGTAAATGATTCATTAAAACAAAAGACCTAAAAATCTGTGCCTGAAAACCGGAAGGTCTTCCGGTATGAGAAAATAAAGGAGTTATTAAATCCTTGATTACATCAAGGTTTAATAAATAAAGTTTAGAAATACCTTCTTGATATTTATTTAAGCTAGTGGAATGAAGAGCCTTAAGCTTATTGAGTTCATCAAGAAGAAAGGATTGGTAATCAGAATGAGATTGCCAATTGCCAAACATGGAAATCACCTCATAATCGCATAATGTAGAGGAAAAAACCCTCTCATAGCGATTATTGGGCGGTTTTCAAAAAGTCAAGTGTTTTTTTGAAAAAACGCAAAAAAGTTTTAAAGATTTATAATTATTAATAACACCTGCAATTTTTGGGGGTAAGTTACAAAAACCAACTTCCATCAATTGCAGTTGAATAAACACTTTCAGAGTTTCTGAAAGTACTAAGATTCTTTTGGAAGGTGAAATTATTAAGGAGGTAGGTACAGATGTAAAATGTCCTAGTGATGCTGATATTATTGATCTTTCACATCTTACTGTTACCCCGGGTTTAATTGATGCCCATGTTCACTTTGATTTTGTTGGACCAAATGCAATTACTACTTA
>JAQUGJ010000075.1:0-5725 GCA_028684255.1 Bacilli bacterium
ATTAGAAGATACATCTTCTTATATATTAGGTAGCAATACCATGAATGGTGTAAAATTTGCATCTAAAACCGGTACAACTAATTACCCTAAATCAATTCAACAAAAATACAGATTATCGAGTGGTGCTATAAAGGATTTATGGTTAGTTGGTATGAACGCCAATTACTCTTTAGCAGTTTGGTATGGATACGATAAAATAGATGAAGAATATGCTAGAAATGGTTACTATTCAAAACTAGGTAACAGTTATCATAAAGCACTATTTAGAGCTGTAGCAAAACATGTCTTTACAGAAAAAAGTACAATAACTAGACCTTCTAGTGTTTCTGTAGTTTCTGTTGAACATGGCTGTATAACTGATTGTTTAGCAAGTGAATTTACACCAGCAGGATTAATTAGAAAAGAACTATATAAAAAAGGAACCGAACCAACAGAAGTATCTCCTTTATATAGTAAATTAGATAATATTGAAAACTTAGTAAGTAGTTATTCTTCTGGAGTTGTTACTCTAAGTTGGGACCCAGTTGAAAAAACCGATTTAATAGATATTAAATATTGGGAAAACTTATCTAAAAAAATATATACCAATGAATCTCATCGTTTGAGTTATGTAAATGGTAAAAAGAATTATATTGCTAAATCAATTGGAGATATGGCTTATGCAGTTTATAGAAAAGGTGCCGATGGATCTTTAGACCTAATTGGGACTACAACTGATAACAGAATCTCAATCAATGTGTCATCGACTGCTAATTCAATTACATATGTCATTAAAACAACTTATAAGATATATAAAGCTTGTGCTAGTGATGGTGAAGAAGTAATAGTGTCATTTGGAAACACATCGCCTATTATAATATCAGTATTAAATGGTGCTGATGACGATGGTAAAACAACCATTGCTTTAAACAGTCCTTATATTGAATCAGGTGTAAATGTCTATGAAAATATGTTTGATGTTACTAATAATAGTGGTGTTTCTATCACAACAGTTTATAAAAACCAAAGTGGCGATATTGTTACATCAATAAATACATCAACAGCAGGACAATACACTGCTACTTACACTATCAAATATAAAGAATATAGTGAAGTTCTAACAAGATATATAACGATAAAATAAAAGAAAGTATTACTTTCTTTTTTCTTTGCACATATTTATTAATTTACAATTACTACAATCTGGTTTAATAGCCTTACAATGGTATCTACCAAATAGTACTAACTGATGATGCATTTTATGAATATCTTCTTTTTTTATCTTTTTATATAATTTTTTTTCAATTGTTAAAACATCATCATTATATTTTACTAACCCTAACCTTTTACTAACTCTAGCAACATGAGTATCAACTGCTAGATAAGGCTCATTAAACAATTCTGATAATACTACATTAGCAGTCTTTCTACCAACACCATCTAAACTTTCTAAAAAATTTCTGTCATTTGGTACAATACCACCAATTTCATCTAATCTAGAAGCAATAATTAAGATGTTTTTAGCTTTTTTATTAAATGTGCCTATTGGCTTAATGATGCTTTTAATGTCCTCTAAATCAGCATCTTTAAGGTCTTTTAAATTCGGATATTTTTTATAAAGTACTTTTGTTACCTGATTTACTCTTATATCTGTCGTTTGAGCACTTAACATAACAGATATCAATAACTCATAATCCTTATGATAATTTAACTCACATCTTGGACTGGGAAACAATTCATCTAAATAACTATGTATCTCATTCATCTTCATTTAGCCAATCGTAATCAAATAACTCTTTCTTTTCAGTTTTTTCGCGTTTTATTTTAATATCTTTTTCGCTATTTATACCTTTTTTACGCCATTCATATAAAATAGTATCGATATATCTTAAATTAGTTACTCCATTATATATAGCCTCTTTAAGCGCTAATAAGATGATTTCTTCACTGAATTTCTTATCTTTCCAATCAGCTATTTTTTCGTATTCTAAAGGTGATAAAGTTCTTCCAAATTCTTGTTCAAAAATTTCATAAATATTACTAGTATCTTCATCTTTTTTATTTATAATAATAAACGATAATTTTTGATATAAATCATCGATATTAATATATTCAATCATCTTATTATCTTTCTTTATAACCTCTATTTTAGCAAGACCTTTTCTATTTAAACTGTCAATTATTGCTAAAATTTCACTTATTTCCATATTCATTTCATCTTTAATTAACGAGGAATTAAAAATTCTATCATTATTAACAAAATATATCAATAAAATCAACTCTTTTTCAGTTATATTTAATTTTTTATAATTAAACAACAACTTAGAAGGAACATTATATACTTTATCTTTCATAAGTTCTATTACTTTATTTAACATATTACACATCCTTATAACTATTTTTATTTAAATTGATATATTTTTTAATTTGATCTTTATTATTTTCAAGGTTGAAATCTAAAATATTGTCTTTTAAATCATCGTATACTACCTTAATAAATGGACCAGGTTCACGATTTAATATTTCACATATTTCTTGTGCACTAATATCAATTTCTTTAATACTTTTAATCGGTAATTCATTATACATATTATTAATTAAAATCTTATCGATTTTGCGATATTCTGCAATAATAGTACATATATATAAACCATATTCGAATAAGTTCTTATTATCTAAATTAAGATCTTTTAATTTGTTTATTTTTTCAATTGTCTCCTTTTCATAGTTAGAAAAACTGTAGATATTTAAAACATCTAATTGAGCCCATATTCCTAATAATGAACTAGTAACTACTATTTTATCAATATTCGTTAACTCTAAATGTTTATCTAGTCCTAATTCTTTAATAAGCTTTATTCCTCTACTAGCATTAGGACTTGAAAATATACGTTCCAATTCTTCTTTTTTACGAAAATAAGATAATTTTTTTAATAAATAACCATATTTTTTAATGTATTTTTTTAAATTTTCTTCTAATTCAAAATCTAGAGAAGTTGCAAATCTAATAGCTCTTAATATTCTTAAAATGTCTTCTTTTAACCTTGTTTTAGGATTTCCAACCATTCTAACGATTTTATTATCAATATCTTCCTTACCACCTAATAAGTCTAATATTTCACCCTTATAATTCATACATAGTGTATTTATTGTAAAGTCTCTTCTTTTTAAATCGACTAATAAATCATCTGTATATTTAGTCTTAGATGGTTGGCGGTTATTTTTATATTTAATATCGATGCGATAAGTAGTTATTTCAAACCTTATTTTTCGATATATAACAGTTACTGATCCATACTCGTTATTTGGAAGAATTATAGATTTAAAGATCTCTTTTAATTCCTTTGGAGTAGCACTGGTGCAAATATCTATGTCAGCAGTATTACGATCTAAATATAAATCTCTAGGATAACCACCTACTACATAAGCTTCATATCCTTTATCCGTAATTGTTTTTAATATTTTTAATGTAGCATTATACATAATAACCTCCTATATACATTATACCTCAAAAACCGCTATTTCAATATATAAATAAAAAAAAAGACTTTCGTCTTTTAATTTAAAGCTTCTTTTAATTTAGAACCTGCTTTAATAGTTACAGCTGTTCTTGCAGCTATTTTTACTGGTTCACCAGTTCTAGGATTACGTCCCATTGAAGCTGCTTTCTTCTTTGATGCAAAAGTAGCAAAACCTGTGATTGTTACTTTTCCTTCTTTTTTTAATCCATTTGTAACTCCAACGATAACTGCTTCTAATGCTCTAGAAGCATCTGCTTTTGTAAATCCAGTTTCTTCTGCAATGAAATTTACTAAATCTGTTTTTGACATTTTCTATACCTCCCATTATTATAAGCTACCTTGCTTACAATAAAAGAATACCATTTATTTTAAATAAATGCAACATATTTCGTTAATTTTCTTCACTTTTAAGGTATTTTAGCGCATTTTTATGTGTACTTCTCTTAATTGTGCCTCAGTTACAGAAGAAGGGGAGCCCATCATTAGGTCTTGAGCATTGTTATTCATAGGAAAAGCAATAACCTCACGGATGTTCTTTTCTTCTTTAAGCAACATTATAATTCGGTCTACACCTGGTGCCATTCCAGCATGAGGTGGAGCTCCATATTCAAAAGCAGTATACAATGATTTAAATTTTTCTTTTAAATCATCTTCAGTATAACCTGCTATTTCAAAAGCTTTTTTCATTATATTTAAATCGTGGTTTCTAACTGCCCCACTCGATAATTCAACACCATTACAAACAATATCGTATTGGTAAGCTTTAATTTCTTCTGGTTTTTTAGTTTCTAAACTAATCAGTCCACCTTGTGGCATACTAAATGGGTTATGAGTAAATACATAAGATTCTAAATCTTCATCATATTCATACATTGGAAAATCAGTAATAAAACAAAATTCGAATTTTGATTCATCGATAATCCCTAATTTTCGCCCTAATTCCATTCTTATTAAACCAGCATTTTTTTCAGGTTTTAAATCTGCAATAAAGAATATTACGTCTTGAGACTTTAAATTTGCAACTGATATTAAATCAGTTTTTTCTTCATCGCTTAAAAATTTATCAATTGGACCATTAAAAGACATATCTTCTTCTACTTTAAAATATCCAATCCCTGGCATTCCTATTGTTTTAGCATAATCTACTAATTCATTAAACCATGAATTTGGTTTAGATGCTATATCATTTACCACAATTGCTTTAATAGTGACATTTTGAAATGGTTTAAAACTTGTATCTTTTAACGTTTTAGTAACATCTATTATTTCTAACGGATTTCTTAAATCTGGTTTATCAGAACCATATTTTGCCATTGCTTCTTGATAAGGAATTCTTTTAAAAGGCTTACTTATCTTTTTATCACTAAAATTAGTAAATACATCAGATAAAACATCTTCTGCTACTTCATAAACATCCTCAGCTTCTGCAAAAGCCATCTCAAAATCTAATTGATAAAATTCACCTGGCGCTCGATCACTTCTAGCATCTTCGTCTCTAAAACAAGGTGCAATTTGAAAATATCTATCAAAACCACTTACCATCAATATTTGTTTAAATATTTGTGGAGCTTGTGGTAATGCATAAAATTTACCCTTATGTTTTCTAGAAGGAATAATATAATCTCTTGCCCCTTCTGGCGATGAATAAGTTAAGATTGGGGTTTGTATTTCTATAAATCCCAACGATTCCATTTTTCTTCGCATATAAGAAATTACTTGAGATCTAAAAACAATATTATTGTGTAATTTTTCGTTTCTTAAATCTAAGTAGCGGTATTTTAATCTAACTTCTTCTGATACATCTTTAGAAGTCATTATTTCAAATGGTAATTCATTGTTAGCCTTACTGATTACTTCAAATTTATCGACTAATATTTCAATATCACCAGTAACAATACGAGGATTTATCATTTCCTCATCTCTTTTAATAACCATACCTTCTAAAGTTACCGTTGATTCACGAGTAACATCTTTAAACATATCGTTATCATTACTAACGATTTGAATTACTCCATAATGATCTCTTATATCAAGAAAAAGTATTCCACCATGATCTCTTATATTTTCTACCCATCCTGCTACTCTTACTCTTTTATCGATATCTTTAACAGTAAGTTCACCACAAGTATGGTCTCGGTATTTATTTTTCATATATCCTCCTAAAATTCACAGTTATTTGGAGTTCTAGGGAAAGGTATAACATCACGAATATTATCGACACCTGT
>JAQUGJ010000076.1:0-5698 GCA_028684255.1 Bacilli bacterium
CATTGAAGAGATAGAAAGTAGTAATATTCTATTGTTTTATAGTGAATATTGTGGTCACTGCAATAATGTTAAAGAATATATTGAAGAAAATAGGATAGAAGATAAAATCTCTTTTAAAATGATAGATGGTAATAAAAATCCTGACTTATTGTTTGAAAAAGCTACTCTTTGTGGCTTAGATTTTCAAACTGTTAGAGTACCATTTCTTTTTGATGGCCAAAATTGCCTCATGGGAGATAAGAATATTATAGAATTTTTCAATTCAAAATTGAAATAAATTTTAATCATTAAAAGTATTACTAAGTATAAATAATACTTTATTAATACAATGATTAAAAAAATTAAAGATTTTCTTTTTAAACACAAAATCGTTTCGATTGCTGTTTTTTTGTTAATAATCTTTTTGTTAGTAATAATCAATTGGCCCAAAGAAGAAAAGGCAAGCTACTTAACAGAAAAAATTAAAAAAGGCGATATTGATGTTGTTGTCTCTGGATCAGGGCAGGTTTCTTCTTTAAAATCTCAAGATATATCTTCTTCAGTCTCTGGTAATGTTATTAATGTCTATATTGAATCGGGAGATAAGGTTAATAAAAATGAGGTTCTTTTTAAGATTGATTCGACTAGTCAAATTAAAGATATAAAAACAGCAGAATTAAATTTAGAAAAAGCAAAGTTAGAATTAGAAGAGATTAAAGATCCTCTTGATCAATTAACCTTGCTTCAATCAGAAAATTCTTTAATTGAAGCTCTAGAATCAAAAGAAAAAGCTGAAGAAAGTTTAACAAAATCATATACAGATGGTTTTAATGCAGTATCTAATGCTTTTCTTAGTTTACCAACAGTGATGAGAGAATTAGAGAATTTATTATTTGATAATACCATTGAAGAAACACAAGATAATATTAATTGGTATGTAAATCAAACAGATTATAAAACTAGCGATAGAGAAAAGGGTTTGTCTTATCGTGAAAAAGTTTATACTTCCTACAATAAAGCACGTTTAGCTTATACTAATAATTTTGATTTATATAAATCATTATCGAGATCTTCAGACGAAAAATCTATAGAAGATTTAATTGATCAAACATACAATACAACGGTATTAATTTCTGATGCAATAAGAGATATAGATAACTATGTTAGTTTTGTTGAGGACTCTATGGAGTTGCGTGGTTTTACTATTCCTAGTGTGGCTTTAGCTCATAAGACTAGTCTTAACTCTTATATGAGTACGGTTAATAACCAAATTTCTTCAATTTTTTCAGCAAAAAATACAATTGAAAATAATAAAGATAGTATTGTCTCGGTAGAAAGGAGTATTGTTTTAAAAGAATTATCTCTGGCTGATTTAAAAGAGGGAGCTACTGATTTAGAAATCAGAACTAAAGAAATTGCTGTAGAGACTGCTGACCAAGAATTATCCGAAGCTTATGAAGCTTATAATGATTGCTCTATCAAATCTCCTTTTTCGGGAACAATATCAAGCGTTGATGTTATCAAAGGAGAAAAAGTTTCAACAAATGAAACAATGGCATCTATTATTACTGATGAGATGATCGCAACAATAACTTTAAATGAAGTTGATGTAACTAACGTTAAAGTTGGTCAAGAGGTTAATTTAACTTTTGACGCAATTGATGATTTATCAATCAAGGGGAATGTTTCTGAAGTTGATGCTTCTGGAACAGTCAGCCAAGGAGTAGTTAGTTATAATATTACAATATCTTTTGAATCTGAAGATGAAAGGATCAAGCCAGGAATGAGTGTTTCTGCTGATATTATTATTAATTCTGCTAAAGATGTTTTAATTGTTTCAAGTAGCGCCATTAAAACAATGGGAAAAAGAAATTCAGTTCAAGTATTAAATAATGAACTAGTTGAAATAAGGGAAATAGAAATTGGTTTAACTAATGATACTTCTGCAGAAATAAAAAGTGGATTAAATGAAGGTGATTTGATCATTACTTCTACTAATTCTTCTACTCAAATAAAACAATCTTCTAATCAAAAGCAAGAAAATAATATGGATCCAGGAATGATGAGAATGATGAATATGTAATATGATTAAATGCGAAAATATCACTAAAACATATAATTCAGGAAACATTAATAAAACAACAGTTTTAAAGGGTGTTTCTTTTGAAATTAAAAAAGGAGAATTTGTTTCTATTATTGGACCTTCTGGATCAGGAAAATCAACTTTGATGCATATTTTGGGAACTTTAGATAAACCAACTTCAGGAAATTATTTTTTGAATGGTAAAAATATGCTTGATTTGTCAGATGATGAATTAGCTAAAACTAGATCTCAGAAAATTGGTTTTGTATTTCAATCATTCAATTTGTTATCTCGAGCAAATGTTTTAAGAAATGTCATGTTGCCTTTGATTTATGATAATAAGATTAAAAAAGAAGGAAGATTTGAAAGAGTTAAGAAGGCTTTAATTGCTTCTGGTTTGCCTGAAGATAGATGGCATCATTTATCAAGTCAATTGTCTGGTGGACAAATGCAAAGAGTTGCTATCGCTAGAGCTTTAGTTAATAATCCAGATTTAATTTTGGCTGATGAGCCAACAGGAAATCTTGATTCTAAAACAGGAGATATTGTTTTAAATACTTTCAAGAAGTTAAATAGAGAATTTGGTCACACTATTATAATTATTACTCATGAAAGATATGTAGCTGAACATACTGATAGGATCATTGAATTAAAAGACGGATTAATTATTTCTGATGGAGTATTAACAAGTAATTTATTAAAAAATAAATAATATGTTATTTTCTGATTTAATTGAAGAAATATATATATCTTTAACTTCTAACAAATCAAGATCTGGTTTAACTATTTTAGGAATTGTTATTGGTATTGCTTCAGTCATTACTATGGTTTCTGTGGGACAAGGAGCAACAGCAGATATTCAAAGCAATATTGAATCTTTAGGTTCCAATCTTTTAGTAATTTCTCCAAGTTCACAAAAGACTTTTGGTTCAATGGTTAGAAGTAGTGAATCTACTACCACTTTAACAATTGATGATGCAGAAGCAATCAAAAGTGAAATTAGTAATATTAAATATGTTGCCCCAGTAGTTTCTTCAAGAAAGCAAGTTATATATAAAGGTAACAATACTAATACGAATATTTATGGAATTAATGAAGAATATCAAAATATCAAATCATTAGAATTCTCTTCGGGAAGTTTTTTTAATGAGCTTCAAATTGAGAATAAGTCAAAAGTAGCTGTAATCGGTCCAACGACTAGTGAAAGTCTCTTTGGGGAGGGAATAGACCCAGTAGGATTGAAAATTAAGATAGGAGGGATTCAATTTTCTGTAATTGGAGTTACTAAAGAAAAAGGTGGATCAGGAATGAATAATATTGATGATATGATATACATTCCTATTACTGTTGCGATGCAATACTTAACAGGAAGTGAATCTTTAAGTTCTATTAATGTAGAAGCAATTACGGAAAAATCGATGACAGAAGTAAGTGATAGTATTACAAATTTATTAATGAGTAGGCATAAGATTGTTGATGCTGATTCATCTGATTTTACGATTATGAATCAAGCGGAAATTATGGAAACAATGTCTTCTGTTTCGGGAACTTTGACTTTGCTTTTGGGAGCGATTGCGGGGATATCTTTATTAGTAGGAGGAATAGGAATAATGAATATGATGTTAACAACAGTTACAGAAAGAACTAGGGAGATAGGATTAAGAAAATCGCTAGGAGCTAGAAGTAAAGATATTAGCAATCAATTTCTTTTAGAGTCTGTTTCTCTTACTTTTATTGGAGGAATTATAGGAATAGTTTTAGGGATTTCTGCTTCTTATCTTGTTTCTATTTTTGGAGGAACTACAACAGTTGTAACTCCTATTTCTGTTTTTCTTTCCTTTTTTGTCTCTGCAATAATAGGAATAGTTTTTGGATATTATCCAGCACAAAGGGCTTCTAAATTAAGTCCTATAGAAGCATTGAGATATGAATAATTAATTATTTTTTAAATATTTTTCAACTCTTTTTTTATTTTCATTTTCTTTTTCTCCTTTAAAATATATTTCAATAAAATCTACTTTATAATTTTCACAGTAAAAAGCATAAATAATTCTTATTCCACTTTTTACTCCTCTTCCTTTTAATGATTTACATGCAAATTTTTTGATTTTACAAATTTGAATCTTGTTTGTACAAAATCCTTCAACAGGGAAGGTACTATAATTATTTATCTTTTTGTTGTGGAATAAATCAATAACGGCAATTTTTGCCAAATCTAGATCATCTTTAAGAGATTTAAATTTTTTGAATAATCTCTTAAATTCTTTTTTAAACTCTGGAGTTTCACTATATTCAATCTCTTTCGTCATAGTTTCTTACAGATGTTTTAGGTGTACGATAAAAAACCGCTTCATAATTAATTGGTTGATTTTCTTTAGCAATAATCCAAGGAGTATCTTCATGAGAGTATTCGCTCAATTCCATAGCATTTTTATCTCCTAATCTTGCTATTACTTCATCGATATGACGTAATTCACGAGCATCTTTTAATTTTGTTAGGTCTGGATCACGAATTGGTAAATATTTTTTTTGAGGGTAATCAAAATATTTATTTTCTACTTTTATGATTTCTCCATTTTTAATCATATTATCAACAATAGATTTGAATTCAACTGGTGTAGGTCCATAATGGTTTTTTATATAAGTAGCTCCAATGATTTGTTCTTCAAATTTTTCGTAAAAATCAAAATCAATGAAATAAAGTAATTTATAAATCACTACTTCTCCAACGTTTGGTCTGCTACCGATTTTTGATAAAAGGTAGAGTAATATTTCTTTAAATTTATCAAGATTCTTTTGAGGAATACTTATTCTTGTTTCTTGTTTATTTTTTTTCTTTTTCTCTTTGAAGACAATGGGAGAGGGGACTCTTCCTTTAATAAAATCGTTAAAGTCGATATTAAAAGCATCTGCTAGTTTTTTTGCTTCCGAAATAGTTAAATCATGTTCATTCTTTTCAATTTGAATATAAGTAGGACGAGAAACTCCTATTTTTAAAGCTAAAAAATCTTGTGTTAGATTATTTTTTTTACGTTGTTCTAGTATGAATTTTCCAAGCATATATATTGATATTAATACATGTTAAATTATTTGTCAAGATAATGTAAAAATATATTACACTATTATTTATTCTCTGATTATTTTTAAAATTGTTCTTGATAATATTTGCTTTAATAATTTCTTTATCAGGTTTCTTTTTCGATAAATACTAGTTTATTTTCATCATCTTTCTAATAATGATTACAACCGCCGCATTTTCTTTAAGAGTTTTTTCTATATAATAATCTAAAAATTAAAATTCCTAATAATATTAATCCAATTAATAATACTAGAAACATTAAATAAAAATCATAATTACTATAGCAGGGGAAAGAGTTTAATGGTTCTTCTCTGCAAGGATAAATTTGATTAATCAAAAAACCAAAAAACATTTTAGTGTTTTCTATTTGGAAAATAATCAAACATAAAATTATTCCTAATAATAATTTATATGTTCTTTTAAGTAGATTCATATTGGCGGAGAGGGAGGGATTCGAACCCTCGAGCCGTTTTCACAGCTAACACCTTAGCAGGGTGCCCCATTCGACCGCTCTGGCACCTCTCCATTGATGAAGTAATTCTATACAAAATAAGCCT
>JAQUGJ010000005.1:0-23454 GCA_028684255.1 Bacilli bacterium
ATCCAACTTTTCCCCATAAATATATTTCTTTAAATCTCGTGTCATTATGTTGTGGTGTTCCTGCTGTTGTTTTATCATCTACCGTATCACTATTAAAATAATCATTTCCAATTCCTAAAATTAATCCTGATGCTTTTTGTTGTCTTTGATATTCAACTATCTCGTAAACAACTTTTACTATACGCCACATTGCTTGTTTAGTTGAATAATCTTCATGATCGGCCATTGTTGCTAATTTACCTAAATGTAATTCTAGTCCTGGCGAAACCATTATTAAATCTTGATTATATTCACTTTTTTTAACAGGTGTTTTAGTTTTACCAAAGAAATCAAATGGTGTTAAACAATGGTCTGATAAAAAGTTATTTAACCAATTATCACATTCTTCTTTTGTATAATACAATACAGGGTTCTTTTTCTTACCAATTATAATAGTAAATTTATCATTTTGTACTTTTGTTATCTCTTCTTTACCATCGTTTTTAGTCTTTACAGGAGTTGTCCATCCTCCCATATTTATTTTTTGAACTTCAAATCTTCCTGGATTAAATCCTAAATATGTTAATAAAAAGATGTCATCAGCTATTTTTTCTTGTATTTTTCTTTTTATAACATCAGGTGCATCTTTATCTAAGTCAACTCCGAAAACTGGTCCATAATCTTCCCTAGGAATCGATAAAGTTCTTGTCAACGGACCTTCAAAACTAACCTCATCTTTTTTAATAGTCCCTACTTGTTCTTCTTTCTTTATTAATTTTTCGGTCATATCACAATATGTAAAAAATAATTGTGGATTTACTGAAGTACTGAAGACCAAACTTTTACTTCGTGATGATAAAGCACTAGGACTTATTTCCTTTTTTTCAACTTCATAATATAGTTGTGCTCCTTCTGCCCAAGTACCAATAACTTTCTGTTTTTTTAATGTGTTAATATAAAATATTAACGTCTCATTGTATTTTACTCGCATTTCCATTCTCCCCTCAAAAAAAAGACGACCCAAAAAGTCTTCTTTTATTTTATCTATTATTTGATTGTAGTTTGAATACGTTACTCATACTATCACTACCTCAACTTAATTGTAACATAAACATTGTTTTATTTCAATCAAAAATCGTCTTTTTTATGCTTTATATTCATTTTTAAAATCCCTTATTTTTTCAACAAATTCCAAGTCTATCAGTTCCCAAGGGACATCTACTCCATTTTTATTTGAAAGCCCAAATGAACCTACATCTGACCACTTACTATATAGAGGTCTTTTCAATCCAAATTTTTCAATTATTGCTCTTGGTTTTAAATCCACTAAAGTAAGAACATATTCTTCTAACTTCATCATAAAATCAACCGATACATCATCTGTTGATATAATGTCGAAAGATAGTGCTCTTTCTAAACCAATAGCGTAAGAAACTTGAACAATACACTCTTTTAAGATACCTGAAGCTACAATATTTTTAGCAATCCAACGACACATATATGCCGCACTTCTATCTACTTTTGTAGCATCCTTACCACATAGAGCGCCACCTCCAATTGGTGCGTAGATTCCATAAGAATCAACTACTTGTTTTCGGCCAGTTACTCCGGCATCTGCCATTGGACCACCAAATTCAAATTTACCAGTTGTATTAAACAAAAATTCCTCTATTTCTTTATCGTGTACTATATCTTTATATTTTGCTAAAACAGGTTTTACAATTTTTTCATACATTAATTCTTTAGCAACTAACATATTTACACCTGCTATCGTTTGAACTGATAACACAACGGTTTTAACATAAGGTTTATCATAAGTATGGTAATCAACAGTTACTTGTGATTTCATATCTGGTTTCGTAAACTCTAAAGTCGGTGCCATTAATTGTACTCTTCTAATTAAAGCATGTGCAATTGAATGTGCTAAAGGAAATAACTCATCAGTTTCATCGCATGCATAACCGATCATTACACCTTGATCCCCAGCTCCTCCTAAGTCTACTCCTAATGCAACATCACCCGATTGGTTCTTAATTAAATTTGTTACCTTTGGAATATAAGTATAGCCAACTTTTTTAATTGTATCGGCAACCACCTTATCATAATCTATTTTTGCTTTTGTGGTTATTTCACCACTAAGTATTACATTTTCATCTTTTACTAATATTTCACATGCAACACGCGAATTTTCATCTTGTTCTAAACATGCATCTAAAATAGCATCAGCAATAACATCACAAAGTTTATCTGGTTGTCCGCTTCCTACTGATTCTGAAGTATATATTCCTTTCATATTTACCTACCTTTCACTACTATCATTTTATAATAAAAGTTGCATTTTTACAAGGGAAAACTCTAAAATACGATTTATTTACAATATTATATATTTTTTTATTTCTTCGATTTTTGATAAATCTATTTCAAACTCCTTAGAATTATTCATATCTTTTAATTTAAATACGTTATTTGAAGTTTCATTTTTTCCTAATACAATAACATAAGGAATATTTTCTCTAGAAGCATATTCAAAACTTTTTTTAACTTTTTTTGAATTCATTTCAATTAAAACTCGGTATCCATAACTTCTTAATTTCATTGCTAATTTTAAAGACTCTTTTTCAGTATCCATTGGAATAATATATATATCGATTGCATTGTTGATTTTTAATTGCTCGTTTTTTAATATCATATATATTGGTTCTAGTCCAAAAGATAAACCGATTGCAGGATATGTATTCCCGTCTTCAATAAATTCAGTTATTATTTTATCGTATCTACCACCACCACCAAGTGCACATGTTAACCTATTTTCTATATCATAAAATTCAAACACAATACCGGTATATATTTGTAATCCTCTCGCTAAAAAAGGCGAGAATTTTGTCTTATCTTCTATTTCCAAGTACTTTAAATAACTAGACACTTCCATAGCTTCACTTAATCCTGTTTTTAATATTTCATTTGTAGTTTCTACATATTTATTATTAAGTTCATCTAAATCAGCAATAAAAAGTTCAAACAATTTTTCTATTTGTTTTTGTTCTACCCCTTTTTTAAGTAGTTCTGAACTTACTCCTTCTTTACCATCTTTATCCATTTTATCTAAACTTAAAATAACTTCATCTATTAATTCTTCATCAATTGAAGCCTCTTTTATTAAACCTGCCATTATTTTACGATTATTCCATACCGCTTTAACATTTATTCCTAAATCTTTATATGTGTTAATAGCCATATTGATTTGTTCTGCCTCAATTAATCGATTATCAATTCCAACAACATCGACATCACATTGATAAAATTCGCGACTTCTCCCAGCTTTAACAGGACCATTTCTAAATACTTTCCCTATCTCATACCTTCTAAAAGGGAGTCTTAGATCTTTCTGCATTCCAATTACCTTGCAAAAAGGTACAGTTAAATCAAATCTAAGCCCCAGATCACGATTACCTTGATCCGTTAAAGTATATATTTCATTTAGTATTTCTGCGCTTTCATCATATTTGTAAGATAATAAATCGTAATAGCATATTATCGGTGTCTCTAAAGGTAAATAACCATATTTTTCAAAATTTTTCTTTAAAGTATCCATAATATTGTTTCTAATTTTTTGCTCTTGAGGTAGAAAATCAAAACTACCTTTGATATTTTTTAATTTCATAATTTCCTCCTATAAAAAAAACCTATACAGTCTGTATAGATTTCATTTCTTTTTATACAGACACAAGCACCAAAAATAGCACTTGTATCTTTTTTTATTACAAGCGCTGAATATTATGATGATGTGTATTAAATTTTTTCATAATATCTCCTCCACATTGAAATATAGATTAGCACAGACATTTAATTTTGTCAAACTACTTTTCGTTAAAAATAATCTCACACATTGCTAATTGAGCGGCATTTAGTTTCTCTTTCTTAATTTCAGCTCTATCAAATACTATCATTCCAAAAAATTCCCAAATTGCAAACCATACAATAATACTGAATATCTCCGTTAAACCAGCTAATAAATTCATTTTATTTAGGAAAAAAAACAATAATAAACTAATTATTCCAAAAAACAAAAGACTTAGTGATTTCGAAGTATTTGTTTCTAACTTTATTTGTTTATCTCCTAATCTAAGACCGGTAAAATCTTTTATTGTATCAATGATAATTTTCTTTTCTGCTTTATTAAATTTTCCATATATTTCTAAAACAATCTTATATTCTACTGGAATATAATAAGCATTTCTTACAATATATTCTGCAAACTCAGGATTTATCCATTCATATTCTTTGATTGAAAACTTAGATACAAGTTGATCAATAGAAGACACTCTTACAGATATATATGCTTTACCATAGTCTAAATAAAAATCTGATACATACTTTGCCGAATCAAATTCTGCCTTTTTAAACAGAGACAAACTCTTTTTCATTTTAGCACTTCTTTTCTTAAACATAATATCACCCTCAATTTATTTAATAGCTAAAAATTAAATTATTACATTATTATAACATTTTTTTGGTATTTTTTAAAAAAGATGTTATAATCTTAAAATACGTCTAAAAAAGGAGGTAATATTTTATGGACAAAATTTTAAATTTAAATATCATTTTATTGGAACTTTTAAATATTAAAGATAATAGAATTTTAATGTTTCTTTATACTTTAGGAATAATCATATTAATTAAAATAGGTGTGGATTTTTTAATTTATTCTTATAAAAAATTAAGTTATAATGAAAAGAAGATATATAATTTTAGTAAAAACCTGAATGTTGTTAAAACCATTTTTACAATTATTGCAGTATTCTTTATATGGGAATCATACATAAGAGATTTTATGACTTTAATAAGTTTCTTATCAACAGCGTTTGTATTTGCCATCAGAGACATTGTTTTTAACTTTTTTTCAGGGATTTATATTAAGACATTCAAACCTTTTGTATTAGAAGACAGAATCAAAATACAGGATATTGAAGGTGACGTTATAAACATTAATTATTTAAACTTTGAAATATTAGAAGTTAATGAAAAAGAAAAAGGCGAACAAAGCACAGGAATAATTATTCATATTCCTAGTTCTAAAATTTTTACAGAACCTTTAAAAAATTACACTAAAGTATTTAAATATATTTGGAATGAATTAGAAATTAAAGTTCCAATTGACTCTGATATAAAAAAAACAAAATCATTAATCTTAAAAGTTGTACGAACTAATGATGTCATAAGGAAAATTCCTCAAAAAATGGAAGAACAAATTAACTATTCAAGCGACAGTTACAGAATATATTATAATAATTTAGAACCCATTATTTATACTAAAGTAGAAGAAGAATGTGTCGTTTTAACGGTTAGATATTTAGTGCATCCTAAAAAAGCAAGAAATATTGAAAGCGACATTTGGAATCAATTACTATTACTTCATAAAGAAGAAAAAATTATGCTATATTCTAAATAATTTTTTAATTCATAAATAGTCTTCTAAAGAATATATTTTACTGACGGAGGGTTTTTATGAAAAAAATTGTTATTTTTCTTTGTAGTTTATTTTTATTAGAAAGTTATGTTCTTGCTGACGGAATTGAAATGCCAGTTAACTTTAATTTAATTGCTGGAAGTTACAACACCGTTGAGAGAAGTTATCAAAACAATCGATTTATGTTTTTATATACAAATGATTTATTGAATAATGAAGATAGTTTAAATACGATTTTAGCACAAGTGCCAGGAGAAAATGAAGCACCTTTAGTTTATTATGAAACATTGAATATTAAAGTTAATCCTCTTATAGGAACGCCTTATGCGGTTTTAAAAGATAAACCTCTATATATGTCAAATACTTCAAATTGGACTATAAATTCAACTGAAACTACCGAAATGCCCGATTCTGCTAAAAAGGTTAATCTTGATAATAATATGAGAGTTTTTGGTTTTAACATAGCTTATCGTACTTCAATCGATGGTGAATTCTCAAATGTTATTCCAGGAGGATTAGATTTATCTAATAAAAGTTTAGAAGAACAACTAGCGCTTTTATTAGATATTGACTTAGAATCAGATCCAACAGGTGTAATTGATTCTTATAAAATTTTGTGGACCTTTGATCCTTTAAATACAGGATATTTAACTTATCGTTTTGATTTTTTTACAGAAAATGAGAATACTGAATTAGTACCAGGAAAAACAGATGAATATTTAACATCGACACTGCAGAATTTAGGTACTGAATATGTAGTTATTAAATACGAAAGAAATGAAGAAGGTTCAGTATTCAAATTGACGAATAATGAGAAAAAAACCGAATATTTACCTTATATATTCGGTACTGTAACATTATTAGGAGTTGGATTATATTTTTACTTAAAAAGAGCTAGTATTTAGCTCTTTATTTTTTCCCAAGTTGTTTCTCTTCCAAAATGACCATAACTTGCTAAATCATAGTAAATAGGCTTTAACAAATCTAATTCTTTTATAATATTAGATACACTGAAATCAAAATTATCGTATACATATTTATATATTTTATCAATATCTACTTTTTCTGTATTAAAAGTATCAATAAATAAAGATATTGGATTTGATTTTCCAATTGTATAAGATAATTGAATTTCACATTTTTGTGCTAAATCATGGGCAACTATATTCTTAGCAACATACCTTGCATAATAAGCAGCACTTCTATCTACTTTTGAAGGATCTTTACTACTAAAACAACCTCCACCTATTCTACCCATACCACCATAAGTATCACAGATTATCTTTCTTCCCGTTGTTCCACTATCACCAAAAGGTCCTCCTAAAATAAAAGATCCACTAGTATTAACCAATATTTTAGTATCATCATCCATCAAATTAGAAGGAATCACCTTTTTAACAACTTCTTCTTCTATTATTTTTTTTAATTCATCTTGCAAAATAGATTCAACATGTTGACTGGCTATAATTACAGTATCGACACGTTTTGGAACACCGTTTTCATATTCAACTGTAACTTGTGTCTTTCCATCTGGTCTTAAAAATAAGTTTCCTTCTTTACGAACTAACGTTAATTGATGTGCTAATTTATTTGCAAGCATTATTGGTAAAGGCATTAATTCTTCTGTTTCTAAAGTGGCATATCCAAACATAATACCTTGATCACCGGCACATATTTCTTCTTTTACTACTGCTGCATTAATTTCACTAGATTGCTTACCAACTTTTAACAACACTTCAAAATCATCATCATATCCAATATCTTTAAGTACCCACTTAGCAATATTTTCATAATCCAAATTAGCTTTAGTATTAGCCTCTCCATAGATTAAAACAAAATTATCTTTAATTGTAGTTTCTACTGCCATTTTGCTATCTTTATCTTGTTTTAAGGCTTCATCTAATATTTTGTCACTGATTTTATCGCATATTTTATCCGGATGACCTTCAGTAACAGATTCACTTGTAAAAAATGTTTTCATAAACTCCTCCTTCTCTTTTATCAAAAGAAAAAACTCCGAAAGAGTTTTATTTTTTTATTATAACTCCCTCATCGATTAGCGTTACCACCTAACTTAATAGGTTGGTATGAGATCAACGAGCTAATTCTCTCCCTCATTCTTGATAAAAGTAATTATATTTAACCATTTTTTCACTTATTTGTCAACACATGCTTTTTATTAAATTTAATACATTATTAAAATGATTAAATCCTTCGTTCTTTCCTTCTTCAATAACAACTTCTTGATAAGACGCTATTTTGATATTCCAATTTATATCATTTAACGCAAACTTATTTTCTTTCCATCTGACTATTTTTATTATATTAATTTTATCGATAAATTTTTCAAAATGAATATTATCTAACTCAATAATAATATCAGAATCATCTTCTCTTTTAACAGGAAAGTTATAATTTTTATTGACAATTTTATATACAGTTTTAGTTTTCTCTTCAACTGTAAATTCTATATAAATTATGTTTTTCATCATTCCTCCTTATAATTTGAATTATAACATAATATATATTCAATTTAATAAAATCGACAAAACTAGACAAAAAAACAACTTTTTTTAAATTAATTTATTAAATTCTATAGGAGCTGGTAATTCAAAAGTCATTATTTTATTTCTAATTGGATGTTTGAATTCTAAAAAATAAGCATGTAAATACATTCTCTTATCGCTTTTTGTACCATTACCATATTTTTTATCTCCAACAATCGGATGGTTTATTTCTTTCATATGTACTCTTATTTGATTTTTTCTTCCTGTTAATAACGAGATGTCAACTAAAGAATATTTATCATTTTTCTTTATTATTTCATATTTAGTTATTGCTAATTTACCGTTATCCTTAATGGGACTAGAATAAGTAATCAATGTCTTAGTTTCTTTTAACCACGACTTTATTGTTCCTGATGCTTTATTAACATTACCTTCTAATATAGCAATGTACTTTCTTTTTGTTTCTTCCCAATTATTTTGAAGTATTTTTTTTACATATTCTGATTTAGCAAAGACAATTAAACCACTTGTTTCATAATCTAAACGGTGAACTATAAAAACACGATTATTTTTATTCTTTGTTTTTAAGTACAATAAAACATTATGAAAAAGAGTTTTTGTCTTTTCTTTTTCAGTTGCTATTGCCAACAAATTTTCTCTTTTATTAACAACAATTATTTCCTTATCCTCATAAACAATATCAATATGATCTTTTCTCATTTTTTCTCCTATTTAGCTTCCATATGAATATTTATATAAATAATCTTATCATCACGTTCTTTTAGTTCACGTTCTATTTGATCTACTAAATTATGAGCATCTTTTAAACTTATTGAACTTTCCATTTCAATAGTAGCGGTTAACTTATAATAATAACCATATTTAATTACTATTAATGATTCAACAGTTATAACCTCATTGTGTTTTTTAATTACCTCTTTTAATTCTTCTAAGTATTCATTGTTATCTATTTTTTCGTCTAAAGTTTTACTTATATTATCTTTTAATATTGAAAATCCTACATGTACAATAAAAATTCCAACAATGATGGTTGCTATTAAATCAGCATATTTAAAAACTGGGAAATTGTTAGAAAATTGAATTAAAACACTTGAAATTAACACAACAATTGAACTTATAACATCAACTCTACTTTCTTTTCCACTAGCAATTAAAATGCTATTATTATGCTCCTTACCTTTTTTAATTACATAAGAAGAAAGAAGTAATTTAGTAAGTATTGTAAAAACAGTAACAATGCTTACTAATATATTAGGTATAACAACTTCATTATTAAACGAATTATAAATTATTAAAAATCCTAATAACATTATTATTAAACTTATCGATATACTCGTTAAATACTCTGTCTTTCCATGTCCATAAGGATGCATTTCATCAGCTGGTTTTCGCGCTAAAAAACCTCCTAGAATCGCAAAAAAGTCAGTAACGAGATCGCTAAAAGAATGTATTCCATCTGCAATTATGGCTGTTGAATTCCAAATAATTCCACTTACTATTTTTATAATTGATAACATTATATTAGTAATAACACTTACTAACATTGTTTTAGTAATATAATTCATACTTCACCTCCCATTTATTAAATAACCTTTTCTAAAATTATATTTTTTTTATTTTTTAAAAACTTCAAAATTATTTTAGATGCAATTTCTTTTTTTTCACTCCTAAACATAGGGTGTGTAGCATCTTTAATTATAATAAAAACCTTGTGTTCTGAATCTATTTTATCAAAAATTTCCTTAGATGAACTAACAGGTACTAAATCATCGTTTGTTCCATGTAAAATAAGCGTTGGTATATGAATATCATAAATATCATCTTGGCGCTCATTCATCATTTTAGTTAACTCTTTAGTATCTTTAGGTCTCACCCTAAATAAACCTCTTGAAATACTGCTATTTTGTTCTTCTTTATTGATTATTATCTTTAATCCAAGTTTTATACTACTTACTATATTAACACCAGTTTCAGTGAAAATTAAACCTTTATACGCTGGGGCTAATAAAACCAATTTCTTTATTTGTGGATATTTTGAAACTAAATAACCCGCAATCAACCCACCCATACTATGTCCTATTACACATATGTGTTTATAACCTTTTTCAATTATTTTTAACAATTCTTCTTCTGCCGATTTAACCCAATCTTCTCTAGTAACATTTCTAATAACTTTTCTATCATGACCGGCTAATAAAAAGGTATAAACATCATATTTTTTTTCTTTTAAATAATTTTCTAAATACTCATGATCTGACAAATCACCCGCAAAACCATGGATTATTAAAATTGCTTTTTTCATTTAATCACCTTTCGAAGAAATATTACTAATCGCTTTAATAACTGCTAATTTACCATATTCATATGTTAGTCCACCTTGTAAATAAGCAATATAAGGTTCTCTTAATGGAGCATCACAAGATAATTCAATTGATGAACCTTGAGTAAATGTTCCTGCTGCCATAATTACTTTATCGCTATAACCTGGCATATCAGAAGCTTCTAAAGTAACATAAGAATCTATTGGCGAACAGTTTTGAATTCCTCTACAAAAACTTGTAAGATTTTTTTCGTTTTTTAAAATTATACTTTGAACAATATCTACTCTTTCATCATTGTATCTTGGTTCGACTGAATATCCTAATTCTTCTAACATTTTTGATGCTAAAACGGCTATTTTTAAACTATTTCCAACAACACTAGGTGCTAAAAACAAACCTTGTAAAAACAACTTATTCATCCCTAAACTAGGACCCACTTCTTTTCCTGCTCCTGGAACATTTAATCTTTCTGATACCAATTTAATTAGATCTTTTTTTCCTACTACATAAGCGCCATTTGGAACAATTCCGGCTCCTAAATTTTTTATTAAAGATCCAACAACAATATCTGCTCCAACTTCAATCGGTTCTTTTTTTCCTACAAATTCACAGTAACAATTATCGATCATTACAATAGTATTTGGACTAATCTTTTTTATCAAACTTATCACTTTTGATACTTTATCTAAATTGATGCTCTTTCGATTAGAATAACCTTTAGACCTTTGTATTTCTACTAGTTTTATAAACGATTTATTTAATCTCTCTTCTATTTTAAAATAATCAAAATCATCTTCAATTAAGTCTATTTGTTCATAATTAATATTGAAAGACTTTAACGAACTATCATTAGGTGTTATACCAATTACCTCGTCTAAAGTATCGTAAGGTTTACCATTGATACTTAATAAAGTATCTTCTGGTCTTAAAAGTGCGAATAAGACATTTGTTATAGCATGGGTTCCAGATATAAACTGACTTCTAACTAAAGCATCTTCTGATTTAAAGATATCAGCATATACATTTTCAATTACTTCTCTACCACTATCATTATAACCATATCCTGTCGTCATATTAAAGTGGCTTTCAGAGACTTTGTTTTTATGAAAAGCATTTAATACTTTCAAACTATTATATTCACTGATTTTATTTATGTTTTTAAATTCCTTTTCGATTTCTTTTTCACATTTAACTGCAAGTTCTACTATTTCATTAGAGAGTCCTAATTCGTTATACATTTATATTTCCCCCATCTACTTTAATTACTGTGTTATTTATATAACTTGCATCATCGGTTGCTAAAAAATAAATAACATTAGCAATTTCTTCAGGTTTTGCAAATCTTTTTAACATTATTTTATTTACTTCTTTTTCTTTATAAGATAAATCCATATCTTTATTCATATCAGTATCCGTCCATCCAGGTGCAATAGCATTAACTCTTATATTAGGCGCATATTGAATAGCCTGATTGTGAGTCAAAGAAATAACTCCAGCCTTTGAAGCATCATAATCAATGCTCATAGGATAATTAGTATCAATTGCATTTGTCGATGAGACATTTGTAATTACACCATATCCTTGTCTTAACATATATTCACCAACATATTTTGTCACTAAAAAGGTTCCTATTAAATTTACATCTAATATTCTTTTAAAGCTAGAAACCGTCTTATCTTCATATAAAGTGTCATTTGAAATGGATGCATTGTTGACTAAAACATCGATTTTACCAAAATTTTCAATAATAATTTCAACCATTTTTTTAACTTCTTCTTCTATAGAAACATCACATTTAATTATAAGAGCTTTCACTTTATATTCTTTTTCAACATAATCTTTTAATTTAAGACCTTCTTCTTCGTTTTTATAATAGTTTATTACTACATTATAACCATTACGTGCAAATTTTTTTATTGAAGAAGCTCCTATACCTCTACTTGATCCAGTTATCAATACCACTTTATTCATAAAACACCTCTACGATATTATAACACCAAAACAAAAAAAAGATATAAATATCTTATTTTTTCTATTGCTTTAAACATACATCATTATGTATATAGTAGACGATTATATTAAAATCTTTCCATTATTTCTATTTCTAAATTTTCATCGTCTTCAATATCTTCATTATCTCTTTCATCTTGTTCATTAATGAGAAGATATTCGAACAATTCTTCCTCTAACATACTTCAACTCCAAACAAAAATAATTATACCACATTAATGTTTTTTGTAAAATTATGTTAAAAAATTGAAAAAAATGATACTAATATTATTATATATACGATTAAAAATAGAGCAAAAACAGCATATAAAAGTATATTTCTTTTATTTAAATTTAAGGGTACAAGAACTGGTTCTATACCTTTTTTATACTTTTTGTAGTCATTTATAGCCATTGCTATAAATAAGACCACAAAAGGCAAAAACATTATAATTGTTAAGAACAAATGTACAAAAGTAACTTTATTGTTAATTATGGATAAAGTTACAGCACTTGTCATTAAAATGTCAAATATAAGAAACAAAATAACATCTACTACTACTTTCTTCATAAATCCTCCTTATTCTAATTCAAAAGACCCAGTATATAATTGATAATACTTGCCTTTTTCTTTTATTAATTGATCGTGATTTCCTCTTTCAATGATTTTCCCAGACTCTAAGACTATTATAACTTTAGCATCATGAACCGTTGATAATCGATGGGCAATTACAAATACCGTCCTATCTTTCATCAATAAATCCATTCCTTGTTGAATAAATTTTTCTGTTCTTGTATCGATACTAGAAGTGGCTTCATCTAAAATCATTACTGGTGGATTTGCAACTGTCGCTCTTGTTATAGACAGTAATTGTCTTTGTCCTTGCGATAAGGAAGATCCATTACCAATTATAATTGTATTATACCCTTCTGGTAACATTCTAATAAAATGATCAGCATTTGCTAATTTAGCCGCTTCAATGCATTCTTCATCTGAGGCATCTTTTTTTCCAAATTTAATATTTTCCATAATAGTTCCTGTAAATAAATTTGTCTCTTGTAATACTATTCCTAAAGATTTTCTTAAATCTGCTTTTTTAATTTTCTTGATATCTATTCCATCATAATTAATTTTACCTATTTCTATTTCATAAAAACGATTTATTAAATTTGTAATTGTTGTTTTACCTGCTCCTGTAGCACCTACAAAAGCTATTTTTTGACCAGGTTTAGCATACAATGAAATATTGTCTAAAACCACTTTAGAAGGCTCATAACCAAAAGTGACATCAAAGAATCTTACATCTCCCTTTAGTTCTATATATTCAACACTTCCATCTTGAAGTGGATGTTTCCATGCCCATTTTCCTGTATAACAATCAGATTCTTTAATCTTGCCATTTAAAGTTTCAATATCGACTAAAGTTACATTACCTTCATCAATCTCACTTTTTTCATCAAGTAATTTAAAGATTCTCTCAGCACCTGCTAAAGCCATAATAACAGAATTTAGCTGTTGAGAAATTTGACTTATAGGTCCTGCAAAACTTTTTGTTAACTGTAGAAAAGAACCGATTACTCCTAAAGTAATTGCTCCAACTCCATTTATTGCTAATAAACCACCTATTATCGCTACTGCTACATATATAGTGTTAGAGATATTTCCCATTACCGGCATTAAAATATTAGCATATTGATTAGCTTTAGTGGCATTTATACATAGTTCTTCATTTATTTGATCAAATTTTATTTTTGTTCTATCTTCATGAGTAAAAACCTTGATAACTTTTTGTCCTTCAACCATTTCTTCAATATAACCATTGATGTTTGCGAGTGACTGTTGTTGCTTAATAAAATGACTAGATGCTTTTTTACCGATTGTACTAGTTGCTTTTAACATAATTAGAATTCCTATTATAACAACAATTGTCAACCAAAAACTCATATATAACATCATTGAAAATACTGCTGTAATTGTTATTATAGAAGAAAACAAACTTGGTATACTTTGGCTTATCATTTGTCTTAAAGCATCAGCATCATTTGTATAATGGCTCATAATATCACCATGTGTATTAGTATCAAAGTAATTGATTGGTAATGTTTGCATATGCTTAAACATTTGATTACGAATATTTTTTAAACTTCCCTGAGATATATTTACCATCATTCGATTATAGATAAAACTAGCAATTAATCCTATAAAATATACTAAAGCCATTATAGTTATTATTTTTATTAAACTAGTAATCGGTGGTTTATTTAATAGTACTGGTGTTAAATAATTATCAATTAATATTTTAATAAATAAAGAACTTACAACACCTGCAATTGAACTTATGAGAATACATATAAAGACAAAAAGAAATTGATATTTGTAATTAGAATATATATATTTTATTAATTTATTAAAAACCCCTTTATTTATTCTAGGTCTTCCTTTTCTAATCATCGCGGCCCCTTTATGACCAGGCATTCCTCTATTCATTTTTACCAACTCCCTTCTTTTGAGATTGGTAAACTTCTTTATATATATTATTGTTTTTTAATAATTCTTTATGCGTTCCAATACCATTGATTTCACCATCATCTAAAATAATTATTTTATCGGCATCTTCGACACTCGCAATTCTTTGGGCTATAATAATTTTTGTTATATT
Source organism: Bacilli bacterium (assembly GCA_028684255.1). Lineage (GTDB taxonomy): Bacteria > Bacillota_I > Bacilli_A > RF39 > UBA660 > CAKOQQ01. Next base: position 14,945 of record JAQUGJ010000005.1, read on the forward strand.
TGGAAAATTTTGTTTTAATGATTTTCTAATCAAAGCATCTGTTTTAGTATCGACAGCGCTTGTAGAATCGTCTAATATCAATATTTTAGGATTCTTTAATAATGCTCTGGCAATACATAATCTTTGTCTTTGACCACCACTTAAATTAGCTCCACCTTGTTCTATATAACTATCATATTTATCTGATAATTGTTCAATAAATTCATCAGCTTGCGCTAAAGAACATACATCTTTCATTTCCTTTTCACTAGCATTCTCATTTCCCCATCTTAAATTTTCTTTAATTGTTCCTGAAAATAAGACGTTTTTTTGAAGTACAAAAGAAACTTCATCGCGCAATGTTTTTATATCATATTCTTTAACATCTTTGCCGCCAACATAAACTTTACCAATAGTTGTATCGTACAACCTAGGTATAAGTTGAACTAAGGTAGTTTTACTAGAACCTGTTCCTCCTATTATTCCAATTACTTCGCCAGATTTAATTTCTAGATTTATATTTTTTAAACTTAGCTTTTCTTTATTCTTTACATAACTAAAACTTACATTATCAAATTTAATAGATCCATCTTTTACTATATATATAGGATTAACTGGATTATTTAAATCCACTTCAGTATCCAATACTTCAAATATTCTTCTTAAAGAAGGCATTGAAATTGTAATCATAACAAAGAACATTGAAATCATCATTAAACTCATTAATATTTGAATAGAATAAGTAATTAAACTCATTAATTCACCTGTTTTCATATTGCCAGATATAATTAATCTAGCGCCTATAAAAGAAATAAGAATAATACATAAATATACGAAGAATTGCATTAAAGGGCTATTAATTGCAACTATTTTTTCTGCTTTAGTAAATTTTTTATAAATATCTTCAGAAGTATCCTCAAATTTTTTTATTTCGGCTTCTTCTTGAACATATGATTTTACATCTCTTATTCCTCTAACATTTTCTAAAACAGCATTGTTTAATTTATCGTAAGTTTTAAATACTTGTTCAAAAAGCGGCATCGCTTTTTTAATAATATATAAGAGCGCTAAAGATAAAAGAGGCGTTGCTGCTAAAAATATCAAAGATACTTTATAATTAATACTAAAAGCCATTATCAAAGAAAAAGTCATCATTAAAGGAGCTCTTACGGCAATTCTTAGTATCATTTGAAAAGCATGCTGGGCATTATTAACATCTGTTGTCATTCTTGTAATCAAACTAGATGTTGAAAATTTATCGATATTTGCAAACGAAAAATCTTGAATTTTATAATATATATCATGTCTTAAATTTTTAGCAAAACCGGCACTGGCGATTGCAGATAATCGACCCGCTAATATCCCTAAAAATAAAGACGCTAAAGCAAGAATTATTAATAATAAACCTATTTTAGATATTACATTTATATTTCCTTTATCAACACCTAAATCGATTAATTTAGCCATTAAAAAAGGAATCGATACTTCAAATACTACTTCAATGGCAACAATTAAGGGTGCCAAAATAGTTTCTTTTCGGTATTTCCTTACACTTCCAGCTATCTTCTTTATCATTTTACCTCCTACTTTTTTTACTTCCTCATATAATATTATATCAAATATTTATATATCTTGATAAAAAAAACAAGTAAACTTGTTTTATAGATTTTCAATTGTTAATCCATCATAAAATCTTGCGATTTCTATTTTAGCATTTTCCACTGAATCAGAACCATGAATAACATTTTTATGCACTATAGACGGATGACGATAATCTCCTCTTATAGTTCCTGGTTGTGCATTAGCTGTTGGACCCATTAATTCTCTTGTTTTAGCAATTGCATTTTCACCTTTAACAATCATTGCAATAACTGGTCCAGACATCATATGGCTTTCCATTTCAGGGTAAAAATCCCTTTCAACAACATGAGCATAATGTTCTCTTAATATTTTTTCATCCAATTTCATTTGTTTAACATGAGAAACCTCTAAGTTGTTTAAACTAAATCTTTTGATAACATCTTCCATTACATTTTGTGAAACACCATCAGGTTTAATCATTATATAAGTATATTCAATATTTTTTTCCATTCTTCCTCCTTGTAAAATTATATACTATTTATATATTAAATTCAATTTTTTATATTAAAAATCGTCTAAAAAAGTTCCTTTTTCATCATCCTTATGCCAACCTATAATACAATTCAAATTCACATTTCCCATTGCTTTATAAATATTATTATCGATTTCTTTATTATTTTTCTTAAGGTTTTGTATTATTTCTTTTATTTCTTCTCTTTTACTTGTCCCTTCATCGTTATTAAAATTACTTTCAGCAAAACGACAAGCACAATTGATAAAATTTAACTTATTATAATTTGCCCAAGAGATAATATCTTTTTCCTTAACTAAAAAAATTGGTCTAATGAGATCTACACCTTCAAAGTTATCGCTGTGTAATTTAGGTAGCATAGTTTTTACTTCAGCACCATAAAACATTGATAGCAAAGTTGTTTCAATAACATCATCAAAATGATGTCCGAGTGCTATTTTGTTACATCCAATTTCTAAAGCTTTATTATATAAATGGCCCCTTCTCATTCTTGCACATAAGTAACAAGGACTTTTACTATCTATATTATTTACAATCTCAAAAATATCAGTATTAAATATTTCAATTGGAACATTCAATATTTCAGCATTTTTGATCGTATTTTCTAGATTATAATCACTGTATCCAGGATTCATTACAACATAACGTGCCTCAAATTTAGTTTTACCATATAATTGTAGTTGTTGAACACATTTTGCCAATAAAAAAGAATCTTTTCCACCAGATATACAAACCATAATTTTATCATTATCAGATATTAGTTCATAATCTTTAACTGCTTTTATAAATTTTGAGTAAATATCTTTACGATATTTAGTACTAAGACTTCTTTCAATTTCCTGATGACGGTTTAATATTCTACTACCCATTATTTTTCTCCTTTAAATATTCAACAATATTATACACTTTCAGGTTATCTAAATCAAACAAATGGAAAAATTAATAATTAAATGCTATAATAAATTAGGAGGATGATCCCATGGTATACGACGTAATAGTAATTGGTAGTGGACCCGCTGGAATTTCAGCAGCATTATACACTAAAAGAGCAAATTTAAATGTATTAGTATTATCTTTAAATAACAGCACTTTGTTAAGAGCTGAAAAGATTGAAAATTATTATGGATTAGCAGAACCGATCGATGGTGAAAGACTATATAAAATTGGTCTTAAACAACTAAATGATTTAGATATTGAAATAAAAGAAGAACAAGTATTAGAGATAATATATGACAGTAATTTAACTGTTCAAACAAATGAAAACAATTATAAAAGTAAAACAGTTATCATTGCAACCGGCGTTTCATCAAAAACAATTAATATAAAAGGTTTAAAAGAATTAGAAGGCAAAGGCGTTAGTTACTGTGCTACTTGTGATGGTTTTTTCTATAAAAATAAAAATGTCGGTGTCTTAGGTAGTGGTGAATATGCCCTACATGAAGCTAATCATTTAAAAAGTATTGCATCTAATGTTACTATATTTACTAATGGTAAAGATCTTGAATTCGATGATAATGATTTTGAAATAAACAAAAATGAAATACAAGAAATTATAGGAAATAATAAAATAGAAAAAATTGTTTTTAAAAATTCAGAATCAATAGAAATAGAAGGACTATTTGTTGCCTATGGAAAAGCTGGTGGTTTTGAATTTGCTAAAAAAATTGGGGCTTTAATTGAAAACAATAAAATAGTCGTTAATGAAAATATGGAAACTAACATTCCTGGATTATATGCTTGTGGTGATGTAACAGGTGGGTTATTACAAATATCTAAAGCTGTCTATGAAGGTGCTAAAGCAGGCACAGAAGTAGCTAAATATATAAGAAAAAACGAAAAAGATAGTTAATTCTATCTTTTTTTCAATTGTAAACTTTTAGAGATAAATATCATAACTTATATTAGGTGATTATATGAAGGAATATAACAGCGCAAATAATTCTTTATCAGATATTTTTAAAAAAATATGCAAATTACAAGAAAATGAATTAGTAACAAATAATTTATTATATACAATTCCGATTATGCTTTTTTCTAATAATAAACTTTTTAAAGTACAAGTAGATGATACAACTTCTCCTTTATTTAGAATAGAAAAAATTGATAATAATTGTGCTTTATTAAGAATTTTAGTTCGTATTCCTGCCTCACCTTTAAATAAAGCTTCTTCTTCTTTAATTAAAACAGATAAATTTATAACTATCGATTTAGATAATTTTTGTGCCATAAAATGTCTAGATTCCGTTTATTTAAACAATACAATTGTCGTTAATAATTATGTTTTATATAAAAATAAACAAATTATTGATCAAGACTCTTTTGAATATGGAACTCATTGTTTTAGGGTTGTAGATTCTAATAATAAAGATGATGATCCTACTTATCAAATAGACATTTTTTTAACTGATTTAACTAATGAACATCCTTCAAAGTTAATAAATAATATTGTATTTAATAATCCTAATTTTGTTATGTTAAAAACAAAATTTAATATTTCTTCTAATACATTAAGTCTTAAATTTCAAGCTAAAACAAATAATTCAGTAAATAAAACTTTCTTTGAAGATTTAATAAAAGAAAATTTACTTTGTTTTGAAATGAAAAATAGTAATAATCTAACCGAAAAATTTGCATTTTTAATGGTTATTATTACTATTAAGAAATAATTAAATATCTATTTTTTCTAAGTCTTTTAAAGCAGGTCCATATATAACTTTGCCATATCGATCAAAAATCGAACCATGGCATTTACATTCCCATAATTTATCAACATTATTCCAAATTAAAGAACAACCTAAATGAGTACATTTATTTTTTAAAAATAAGTACTCTTTTTTATTTTTACGATAAACTAAAACATTTACATTGTCTATTTTCGTTACTTTTCCACTACCTACTTTTATTTTATCTAATTCATATTTTTTAACTGCTAATTTACTTACAATTAAACCATTAATAGAATGAACGATCATTCTGAAAGTTGATTTTAAATCTTTTAACAAAGTAAAACGATTTGTTTTATATAAATCATCGTATTCTTTATTAGATAGCATATTACTGATAGTTTTAGCAATTATATGACTATTTGTGAATCCCCATTTTTGAAATCCTGTAACCAATAATATATTATTGTTTATTTTGGAATATTCACCCGCAAAAGGAAACGAATCAATTGGCATACAATCTTCAGTAAACCATTTAGATATCACCTTTGCATCCTTATCTAATTTATAAATTTTATCAATTAATGTATCATAACATTTTCCAATATCAATATCTAATCCAGTATAATGATCACTACCACCAATTATTAAAGTAGAATCATCATAAGTCCTTAAATAATAATAAGGTTTATCTAAAGAAAGATAATTATTTTTTAATTTGAGTTTCGATTCAAACGCGACTACATAGGATTTACTTTGATATATTTTAGTAAAGTATAAATTATCAGGATTTAAAAATGGATAATGGCATGCCATAATTATTTTTTTAGTTTTAATTTTATGTTTATTGTTTACATCAACTTCGTATATATCGTTTTTTTTCTTAATTTTTGTTACTTTAGAATTTTTATATAAAGGAACATTGTTTTCAATTAAAATATCTATTATTTTCATCATATATTTCATTGGATTAAAAATAAACTGTCCATTAAATTTAACAGCTTTTTTATGCTTTAACAAATCAATACTATCTAACCATTCAACTGATGCATAATCTTTTATCAATTCATATTGTTTTTGTAATATTTTAATGTTTTTTTCATCACTGGCATACAAAATTGTACTTTCTTCCTTATAATCACATTCTATTTTTTCTTCTTTAATTACATTTTTAATCAAATTTAAACCTTCTATTTGGGACTTTAAATATCTTATAGCTTTTTCTTTACTATGTTTTTTGCATATATCATCATATAGTTTGTCATGTGCTATTGATACTTGTGCAGTTGTATTAGCACTTACTCCACTTGCTAAATCCTTTGCATCAACTAAAACAAATTTAATTTTACTTTTCATTAAGTAATAAGCACACATTAATCCAGCGATTCCACCACCAATTATTAAAACTGAACAACTCATATCTTCATTTATACTTTTAATTTTTTTGTTTTCATAATTGCTCATCCATATCGATTTCATAATATCACCTAAAAATTAGTATAAGCAAAAAGAAAACATGTATAACATGTTTTTTATTTTTTCGCTTTTTCTATTCTTATTAATCGATCATTGTATCTAATATTATTACAAGATTTCATAACTTTATCTAAATATTTATTGTTAACATTTAAAAAAGTAAACTTAGGCAATATTTCTACCCCTGTAAATGTTCCTTCTTTAACATCAGCTTTTTTCTCTAGAAAAGATAAGAATTCTCTTTTTTCAATTTTATCCAATTTTCCAATTGTTAGGAATACTCTGGTAGAATCATTTAATTCTCTATTCTTAAGTCTCTTTTTCTTGGTTTTTTCTTCACTTATTATAACATCAAAATTACTACCAATAGATTTAGTTAATTTTTCCATTAGTAATTCATTTATTAAACTGCTTTTTTCATCATCTGATAAATTAGCGATAAAAGATTTAAATAAAGGATCAATATAATTAGCATTCTTATATTTATTTGCATTATCAATAACAGATTGTGATCTATTAACCATAATACTATCTCTTTCTGGAACACTTTTCTTATTAATATCTTTTTGAATATATCTTTCTAATTCCTGTAGACTTTTTTCTTCACGACTGTTTATTAAAGTGATTGCTAAACCCTTATTATTAACTCGACCTGTACGACCAATACGATGAACATAAGCCTCATTACTTTCAGGAAAATTATAATTTATTACAACATCTATATCATTAACATGAATTCCTCTTGCTGCTACATCTGTTGCGATTAAATAATTAAATAAACCTGCTTTAAAATGATCTAGGGTTGCTATTCTTTGACTTTGAATAATATCACCATGAATGATATCTGCGCTATAACCTCTTAAAGATAATTTTTCTAAAACTTCATCAGCATTTTTCTTTGTTTTACAAAAAATAATGCATTTTTTAGGATTATAACTATCTATTAAACGACATAATACTTCTAACCGTGTATTTGAATTAACTAAATAATACTCTTGTTCAACATTTACTGCCGTTTTTTCTTCTGCTTTAATTGATACAACTTCATATTCTGGCGACATGTATTTTTCTGCTATTAATTTAATACCCTTTGGCATAGTAGCAGAGAATAATAATACTTGTCTGTCGTTGTTAATTTTTTCAAATATATATTCTAATTCTTCTTGGAATCCCATGCTTAGCATTTCATCAGCTTCATCTAAGACAAAAAAAGAAATATCCGATAGATTTAATACTTTACGATTAATTAAATCTTTTACTCTTCCAGGAGTACCAACAACTATTTCAACTCCTCTTTTAAGTTCTTTGATTTGGTTTTCAATGCTACTACTTCCATATACACATGTTGTTCTGATATTAAGATATTTTGCTATAGAATTAATTTCTCTTTCAATTTGGATTGCTAGTTCTCTTGTTGGTGCCAAAATTAAAGCTTGAACTTTTTTATTTTCTATAACACTTTCTAAAATTGGGAGCGCAAAAGCTAAAGTTTTACCTGTCCCTGTTTGACTTTGTCCTAATACATCGACACCATCAAATATCAGTGGTATAATTTTAGCTTGTATTTCCGTTGGTTCAGTGTAATTTAATTCACTGATTCTCTTTAATAATTCTTCATTTTTTACTATTTTTTCAAATTTCATTTTTACCTCTTCTTTTTTGCAACTCATACATTGTAGCACAATTTAAAAAATAAACCTAATGTTTTTTTACATTAGATATTATTTTTTGATATTTTCAATCACTTAATACTTTTTTAGCATAAGAACAAATAGGAATTATCTTTTTATTCTTGTAATTAGCATACTCTATCAACTAACTTTTTAGCAATACCTTGTTCTCTTAAATTTAGATTGACAAAAACAGATGAAATTTCTATATTTTCATTCTCTTCAAATTTTACTATTGCTTCATAACTTTCAATATTTCCTATAAAAAAACAATTTATACCTTCATTGATAATCATAAATCCTCCTATGTTAATTATGACGAATTTTTTAACTAAATAATATTTTTTTTAATATAATCCATAATATTAAAAAGAGGGATTTTATGAGCTTCATTAAGTATTATATTACATTTATTAAAATTATTTCATTATTGTTGATAATTTATTATTTTTTTAATATTGATTTTAAAAAAATGTTTGTAGTATTTATAATTTTTTCATCAACTTATCTTCCTAAGATAATAGAAAGAATATTTAAATTAACTCCTTTTTCAATCTTTTTAGGAACTATTGTATTAATATCTTCTATTTATTTAGGAAGTTCTTTAAA
>JAQUGJ010000077.1:0-5468 GCA_028684255.1 Bacilli bacterium
TGTTGCTAATGCATATCTTTCAGCTGTTTTTTCACCTATTCCAGGTAATTTTTTATAACATTCGATTAAATTTCTAATTGTTGTTGGATAATTCATCAGAATAAACCAGGCATTCCTTGTGTATATTTACTCATTTTTGTTTCTGTTTCAGCATCAATTTTTTTCATAGCATCATTTATTGCCACTACAATCATATCTTCTAACATTTCAATTTCATCTTTAGCAATACTATCATTTTCTATTTTTATACTAATTACTTCTTTATTTCCTTTCACTTGAACACTTACAAAAGAGGATTTCCCTTCAAAAATAGTACTATCTATCTTATTTTTTTCCTCTAACATATCCTTCTGTAATTTTTGTGCTTGTTTCATCATTGCTTGTATATTCATAATTTCCCTCTTTCTAATTATATTCTACAATATCACCAAAGAAATCTAACATTTGGTCTTCTTCTTTCTTTTTTAATATTGATAATGTATTTGTTTCCTCAGTAAATGTATATTTTTTCTTTCTATTGTTAAATTCTTCTTTTATTATATTCCACTCATTTATACATGTTGATATAACTTTAAATTCTTCTTTTGTTATCTTTTTTATTAATTCTTCTATTTGTAATATATTTTCATTAAAGAAATCGCTCATTCTGTCTGAATCATAAACAAAGATTAAATAATTGTTTCCGCACGCTTTTATTTTACTATCTAAGATTAAAGACATTAAATCTCCGTATTTCTTGTTTAAAATAAATCCCTTAGAACTTTCAATCATTTTTTTAATTTCGATCATTCTTTTTTTATCTATTTTATTTAAAGTATTATTTATTCTAATATCTTTTAATTTATCAAAACAATCAATTATTTTATTATTATTTGAGTCTATTGTATTTTTTAAAGGACTTGAGGTCTCCTTCTTTATTGATGTTGGAACTTTTTCAACAAATTCTTGCTCTTTTTTTTCAATTTCTTTTTTATTTTCAACTACATCTTCTTTATTATTGGATAATGTTAATTTTTCTTCCTCATTAATTAAAGCAATTATTAATAATTCGATATTTAATTTTGGATCGTTAACATACTTTACATCATTTAACAAGGAATTAAAAGAACTTATCATTTTTATTAGATTTTCCTTTTGTATTAAAGGTGACAACGCTTTGTAACATTCTATGTCAACTTTATTTCCCAGGAAATAATTTGGAACTGTCTTATATAGCAAAATGTTCTTTAAATAAATTACTATTTCTTCTGATAATTTTTTTAAATTTTTTCCTTCGTTGTTATAATTATCTAATTTATTTAATATATCTACTATATTTTTATTAAAAAGGTCCTCTATAAACGACTTTAATTCTACTTGAGTAATTGTTCCATTGACATCATGAACCTCTTTAATAGTTACCTTAGAAGAAGAATACGCTACAACTTGATCTAGCATACTTATAGCATCTCTCATTCCTCCGTCTGATAAACGAGATATCTCAAATAAAGCATCCTTATCTATATCTATTTTCTCTTTTTTACAGATATAAGATAATCTGTCATTTAAATCAATAATTGATATCTTTTTAAAATCAAATCTTTGACAACGAGAGAGAATAGTCATTGGTATTTTATGAGGTTCTGTTGTTGCTAATATAAAAATTACATGCGCTGGTGGTTCTTCTAATGTTTTTAATAAACCATTAAAAGCTCCTGGTGATAACATATGAACTTCATCAATTATATATACTTTGTATTTTCCGGTTGAAGGAACTAAATTTGCTTTATTTCTTAAGTCTCTTATTTCCTCTATTCCATTATTAGTTGCAGCATCTATTTCAATAATATCCATCGTTTGTTTTAAATTATATTGTGTGCAATTGACACATTTGTCACACAATTTTGCACCTTTTAAACTGGCGCAATTTATTGTTTTGGCAAGGATCTTAGCTACACTTGTCTTTCCTGTTCCTCTAGGACCTGTAAATAAATATGCATGTGATAATTTGTTGTTAATTATACTGTTTTGTAAAGTTGTAATTATTACATTTTGTCCTGTTACTTCTTCAAAAGATGAAGGACGATATTTTCTATATAAAGCTTGATACATATTTATTCACCTCATTATAAATTATAACACATTTTACTAAATAAAAAAAAGACAACTCGATTGAATTTCATTATCTTTTTTTCTTAAAAAAATCTACAATTATTTTCCGACATTCCTCTTCACAGACTTTACTTTTTATTTCAACTTTATGATTATTTTTTTCATCATTTAGTACACTTCTAATGCTATTAACATATCCGAATTTAGTGTTTTTTGTACCATACACAACTTTACTTATTCTGGATTGAAGAATTGCTCCAGCACACATTAAACAAGGTTCAACAGTTACATATAAAGTACATTCATCTAAACGCCAACTTTTTATTTTTTTACATGCTTTAGATATTGCCAATGTTTCAGCATGATATATTGCGTTTTTTAATGATTCTTTTTTATTGTAAGCTCTTGCAATTATTTTATTATTCTTTACAATCACTGCACCTATAGGTACATCATTATTATTAAGAGCTTTTTTAGCTTGTTTTATAGCCTCTTTCATATATTTTTCCATAATTACACCTCAAAATAAAAGCACACACATGTAGAGGTTCTTATGGCTGCTATTTCCCAATCCTGACCATTTTCAAACGTACATGTTGTGCACAACCAATATACAATGTTTTTATTATTTTTGCAATATTTTTGTTGTTCCACGTGGAACATTATATTTTTTGTTTATTTTTTATAGGGACTTCATCCTTATTGTTTTATTTATTGTTCCATGTGGAACATTTTGTTATTTATTTTATTTAATGTTTCACGTGGAACATCATATTTTCTTTTATTTATTCTTTTATATAAACTTTATCCTTATTGTTTTGTTTATTGTTCCACGTGGAACATTACTTATATTTCCTGGATAATAAAAAGAAACTATTCTTCAATAGTTTCCTCTTCTATTTCTTCTTTATCAATTAAAGCTATTCCGCTTACTTTTTGATCATCCTTTAAATTAATCAATCTTACGCCTTGTGCAACTCTACCCGTTGAAGATATTTGTTCTAAAGGTAATCTAATAATTATTCCACTATTTGTTATAATCATTAAATCTTTTTCACCTTCAACTAATTTGAATGATACAATGTTTCCATTTTTATCTGTGATGTTTAAAGCTTTAACTCCTTTGCTTCCACGATGAGTTAATCTATATTCACTAATTTTCGTTTTTTTACCATAGCCTTTTTCTGTTACAACTAATACATCTTCATCATTTTTAGCAATTTCACAACCTACACAGAGGCTTTCTCCTAAATTGATACCTCTTACACCCGCTGCAGTTCTTCCCATTACTCTGATTTCAGTTTCATTGAATCTTACCATTCTTCCTTTTGATGAGGCTATTAAAATTTCATCATCTCCATTGGTCTTTTTAACAGCTATTAATTCGTCGTTGTCTTTTAAAGTAATTGCTATTTTTCCGGTTACACGAATTTTTTCAAATTCAGATACTTTTGTACGTTTTACTAATCCATTTTGTGTACAAAATACAGCATACTTGTTGTTTTCTTCTTGTTCTACTTTTATCATAACTTTTACGAATTCTTCTTTTCCTAATGGCAATAGATTAATAATCGGAATTCCCTTAGATTGTCTACTAAACAACGGAATTTCATAACCTTTCATTCGATATACTTTTCCTTTATTTGTAAAGAACAATATATAGTCATGAGTTGTTGTATTTAAAATGTTTTCAACAAAATCTTCTTCATTTGTTGTCATTCCTTTAATACCAACACCGCCTCTGTTTTGGCTTCTATATGATTCACTATTAATACGTTTTATATATCCTTTATTAGTTAATGTTATTACACTGTTTTCAACTGGAATAAGCGACTCGTCCTCAATATATTCGATTGCTGTCATATCTATTTCCGTACGCCTTTCATCGCCATACCTATCACTTATTTCTTTCATTTCTGTCTTTATTATTTCTAAGATTAAGTTTTCATCTGCTAATATTTTTTGTAATTCAATGATTATTTTCTTTAATTCTGTTAATTCTTCATCTATTTTTGTTCTTTCTAATCCTGTTAATCGTCTGAATTTCATTTCTAAGATTGCTTCAGCTTGTAAATCCGATAAACCAAAACGCTCAATTAAATTTGCTTTTGCTATTTGATCGCTTTCTGATTCTCTTATTGTCTTAATAACTTCATCTATATGTTCAAGTGCAATTGTCAAACCTTCTAAAATATGTTCTCTTTTTTCATTTTTATCTAATTCAAATTTAGTTCTGCGATAAATTATTTCTTTTTGATAATTTACATAATTTTCAATTATTTCCTTTAAACCAAATACACATGGTTTTCCTTGATATAGCATCAATAAATTGATTCCATAAGATGTTTGTAATTGTGTATGTTTATATAAATTATTCAAAACAACGTTTGCATTAGCTTCCTTTTTAATTTCTACAACTATTTTTGTTCCTTCTTTTATGCTACTTTCATCATGTAAATCTGCTATTCCATCTACTATTTTATCTCTTACTAATTCTGCTATCCTCTGTCTTAGCGATAACTTATTTACTTGATATGGTATTTCTGTTATTACTATTTCTGATTTATTATTTTTTTCTATAATTTCTGCTTTGGCTCTTATAGCAATGGTTCCTCTTCCTGTTTCGTATGCCTTTTTAATACCACTATTTCCTAAAATTACTGCTCCTGTTGGGAAATCTGGTCCCTTAACATGTTGCATTAATTCAAGCAATTCTATATCTGGGTTATCTATATATGCTATACAAGCAGATATTACTTCTCTTAGATTATGTGGTGGAATATTAGTTGCCATACCTACAGCAATCCCCATTGTTCCATTTACTAATATATTCGGAAATCTACTTGGTAAAACAACAGGTTCTTTTCTTTTTCCATCATAATTCTCTTGAAAATCAACAGTATCTTTATTTAAATCTCGCAATAATTCATTTGAAATTTTTGCTAATCTTGATTCTGTATAACGTTGTGCTGCCGCTGAATATCCATCAATTGATCCAAAATTCCCGTGACCATCAACTACTGGATATCGATAGTTAAAATCTTGAGCCATTCTAACCATACTATCATATACTGCTGTATCGCCATGTGGATGGTAATGTGCCAAAACATTTCCAACTGTATTTGCACTTTTTACATAAGGTTTGTCAGAAGTAAAACCTTCTTCTAACATCGTATATAAAATACGTCTATGTACTGGTTTTAAACCATCTCGTAAATCTGGTAGGGCTCTAGAAATAATTACACTCATTGAATATTCTAAAAAGGATTTTTCTACTTCATTTTTAATATTTACTTCTTTTAATTTATCCATATTAGCACCCCCTATATATCCAAGTTTTGAACATAAACTGCATTTTGTTCAATAAACTCTCTTCT
>JAQUGJ010000078.1:0-5233 GCA_028684255.1 Bacilli bacterium
AGCACCTTCTTCTAAATTTCTTTCTGGATATTTTTTTTCGTAATCATCTAACGTCATAGTTACATTTGGATATATTAAATCCGCTAAATCTTTATTTGTCATTTTTCTTCCTCCTTAATAAAAAAAAATCGCATCCTCTATAAGGACGTGATTACGTGGTACCACCTTAATTTTAGTATTTCTACTCTTAAAATCTTAACGCGATTAACGAAATACCTTGTATACAATATTTAGCTCCAAAGTTTCTTCTAATTTTTTAAATACTAATTCACACCATCCATTAGTTCTCTTGAAAATAAATAAATTATACTATTCTTCTTCTTCGCCCTTAATATTTAAATTATATTATCTTTTTATATATTTGTCAATATTTAATAATGGCTTGTTTTATACATAAACTCTATTTCATTATTATCAAGAATTCTATTATATATGCGAACATCATCAATATAACCAGAAATATTTGCCCAAGGGCCATTACCACCTGGTTGACTCATTCTATTAATAGAAAAATCCTTATTCTCATAAAGAAATTCATCAACTGTTATTTCTCTAGTCGATAATAATTCACCATTTAAATAAAATTTTATTATTTTATTAGGTTTATCTAAAACAGAGGTTATTAAATACCACTTATTCAATTCTAAATGTATTGTAGTTGTTTGATATTGAGAAACTTTATTTCTAAAATATGTTCCTATTTTTGTGTAACTAGTACCGTCTGACTGAATAAATGTTCCAAACCCAGAATAATAAGCACTACCCAATATAACTCCAGTTCCTTGATTATTATGTTTATTAATTTTTAACCACATTGAAAAAGTATATTTAGCATCACTTAAACCATAATTCGTATTATTCATTTTAAGCGGTAAATCAATTCTTGTATTAGTATCGAATAAATATGAACCATTATCCACCCAAGTAGGTGTTGTAGTTGTATTTAAGTCAGCATGATTATTATTTAAAGAATAATCAATAAGGATTCCTTCACGGTTAGTCTCAGTATATGGCGTATTATAACTTTTTTGTTCCATTTGTATTCCGGATATTTCGATTTGCCCAGCAGGTGCATTATCTTTATAAACATACCAAGTTGTTATGCTCTCTGGTGTTTTATTTTGATTTAATGTTGCTACACCTACTACTCTTTGCCAATTATTTGCATGGGTTTCTTTCCACCAATCAGTAGGGTTATATTTCCATTGATGATTCTCTATTGTTTCATCAGTATACTTTACTTGAACATATCCATATAAATTCCCCGGTGATATAATTACTTTGCTATAAAAACTAATTGTTATATATTTTGGGCCTTGTTTATCTAATAGAACATTAGGAGTTCCCATCCTAAATCCAAAATTATTACCAATATTAGGATTTGTAACAGTATTAATATAGACAGGGTTTCCTAAATATTGTTCATCTTTTATAGACCAACTTGAACCATGTCCATTGATGCTCATATGTTGAATAAGGTTTTGGGTAGGTTCTTGAAAGTTATCAAATTTATAATTAGCAATCAAATGATCTTCATTGCTAGAACTTATATCATTAAAACAATTTAGATAAGGATTATAATTATATTCTTGTTCATTAACTTTAGTAATTAATATATAACCATTACATTTGTTTTTATTCCAAGGATTATCAATTTCTTTAATTAGATTTTTTGATATTAACTCAGTTAAATTCAACTCAACAGTCTCACCAATTAAGGAAGGTAATTTATTTAAATTAATGGACAAATAATTTTTAGTCGCCTCTACCATTGTCTTTTTATTTAAATTATATACTTCCGTTCTTGAACGTTCTACTTCTTTAATAATAATTGGTGCTGCTATTAAAGCAATAATTGCTAATATTACAATTACTGCTAGTAATTCCATTAATGTAAATCCTTTTTTATTACACTTCATTCTTTTTCTCCTTATTATAATTTAACTATATTTTAACACATTATGTATTGCAACTTCAACATTATAACCACTTTATTTCATATTATAATTTTACAATTGACTTTATTAATTATTTATAATATTATTTATATAGGGATGTGATAATATGAAAAACATTCAAAAAATATTTATTAATTTAGGTATCAAGGCTTAGATGACTTTGGTATCTTTTTTTTAAGAATGAGGAGGATTTATGAAATATAAAAGAATTTTAATTAAAATAAGTGGAGAGGCTTTGGCAGATAAAACTAAAAAGGGAATTGCTTTTGATGAAGTATTAAGGATATGTTCATCAATAAAAGAATGTTACGACTATGGTGTTGAAATTGCTCTTGTAGTCGGTGGTGGTAATTTTTGGAGAGGCAAATATCACGATGATATGGATAGAGTTAATGCTGATCATATTGGGATGTTGGCAACTACTATGAATGCTATAGCGCTTCAAGATGGATTTTCTAAAATAGGGGTTGAATCTAGAGTACAAACTGCTGTTGAAATGCGACAAATTGCTGAATTTTATTTAAAAAATACCGCTGTTAGACATTTAGAAAAGAATCGAATTACTATCTTTGGTTGTGGTACTGGTAATCCATTCTTTTCTACAGATACAGGTGCTGCTTTAAGGGCTGCCGAAATAAATGCTGATTTAATTATAAAAGCAACAAAAACGGATGGTGTTTATGACAAAGATCCTAATAAATTTAATGATGCCAAAAAATTTGATGAAATAGCTTATATCGAAGTCTTAAATAAAAAATTAGAAGTTATGGATGCAACTGCAATTAGTTTATGTATGGAGACTAAAATTCCAATCATAGTCTTAAATATGTATGAAAAAAACAGCATGTTAGATGCCATTAAAGGTAAAAAAATAGGAACAATAATCAAAAATAAAAGTAGTTAATTTACTACTTTTATTTTTCTAATAACAGGTTGATTTTGGAATAAAACAGTCCCATTTTCATCTTGAACAATAGTATCCTTACATATTTTATCGACTATTTCAATTCCTTCAGTTACCTTGCCAAAGGCAGCATAGAAGCCATCTAATTCAAAATTACTTTTTTGAACAATAAAAAATTGGGAACTAGCACTGTTGAAGTCATCAGATCTAGCCATTGAAATAGTTCCTCGTGAATGAATTAATTTATTGTTAACATGATTTCTTTTAAATTCACCTTTGATCGTATCTTTTGATCCTCCACTACCATTTGCATTAGGATCTCCACCTTGAATCATAAATCCATCTATGATTCGATGAAAAGTTAAATTATCGTAAAAACCATCTTCGACTAAATTAATAAAATTAGTAACTGTAATCGGTGCAGAGTCAGCATCCAATTCTAATTTTATAACTCCATAATCTATAATGTCTATTTCAATATTATGTTTTCCTTCTAAATAAATAGTTTTTTCACTACATCCTACTAATAACAAAATTATTAAAGTTAAGACTATTTTTTTCATAATCACCTCATAAATATCTTTCTATAAATTTTTCAATCGTACCCCAATAAAGAATAGGATTTGTTATTGCTGCTTGAGTATGTCCTGCTTCTTCAACAATTATTTTTTCTTTAAAACTAGTAGTACTATTATACAATTTATCTAACATTTCTAAGGGAACAACTTCGTCTTTATCACCGTGAATAAACAATATTGGTAATTTGTTATTACTTAGTTGTTTTACACTTGATGCTAAACCAAGAAAGTATCCATTTTTTATAAAAGTTACAACTTCCGCGGATGATATTACTAAGAAGGGAGGTAAACTTTTTTTTAATTTTAATTGATAATCAAACAATTCCCATGCTGAAGTACATCCTGAATCCTCTATTACTAATTTAACATTTTGGGGTAATTTTTCCCCTGTTGTCATCATAACAGCTGAAGCTCCTAAGGAAACTCCATATAAAATTATATTATCATTTGGATTATCAGTTAAAATGTAATTGATCCAATCAACAATGTCTCTTCGATCTTTCCAACCCATACCAATATAATTACCTTCACTTTGGCCATGACCTCTTAAATCAACTACAATAACATTAAAACCCATATTATAAAATTTTCTAGCATTATAAATCATGTCATCAGCATTACCCGCATATCCATGGGCTATAATTACCCAAGAAGAATTTTCAAAATTTTCAATTTGATAAGCATGTAATTTTAGTCCATCCCTTGAAGTGATATATACATCTTCATAGCGAGATTCATATTCAAACCAATCGTTTACTATCTCAGTTGGCATGAAAGCAATGTTTTCATTAAAACCTGTAATTCTTTCAATATCTGGTAATTTAATTTTATCCCTATTAAGTGTAATATTATGAAAATATTCACCGATCATGAGATATGCCAATAATAGTAAACCTGCTATACACAATAATAATAGCTTCACTCTCTTTTTCATTTCCCACATCCTATTATACCCATAATTGCAATTATATTATATAATATTTATTACTATTTTTCCATCATATAGGGGAAAAAAATCAAATTTAGACACTTTTATGATAAAGATGAGGCAATAAATTTCAAAAATAAAGGATGCGGTTGTTGCGGTCTACTTTTAAATTCTGGATGAAATTGTGTTCCAACAAAGAACTTGTGATTAAATAATTCAACAATTTCAATAAATTTATTATCTGATGATATACCTGAAATAATTAATCCGTTTTCTTCTAATCTTTTTAGATATCTATCATTAAATTGATATTTGTGACGGTGGCGTTCAGAAACGTTTTGACTTTTATAAGCTTCATAGGCTTTCGTGTTTTTGCTTATTATACAAGAATGTGCTCCTAATCGCATTTGTTTATGATTTAATTTTTTTATTTCATTTGTACTATGAAAAATTAAGTTATCTGCTTTATCATCAATCTCTTCGGTAGTTGCATTTTTTATATTGGCAATATTACGTGCAAATTCAATTGTTGCTAATTGCATACCATAACCTAATCCTAAAAACGGAATATTTTTTTCTCTTAGATATTTAATTGCTAATATTTTTCCTTCAACACCATTTTTACCAAAACCACCAGGAACTATAACTCCATCAAAGTTTGAAAGTTCTGTTAATTTGTCTGGTTCTTTTTCATAATCATCAGATGATAGCCAAGTGATTGAAGGTTTCATATCAAACGCCCAGGAAGCGTGTTTAACAGCCTCAATTACCGATAAATAAGAGTCTGCTAATACATAATCCCCTGTCTTAAAGTATTTGCCTACAATCCCTATTTTTACCTCTTTTTTTAAGTTTTTAATTTTAC
>JAQUGJ010000079.1:0-5217 GCA_028684255.1 Bacilli bacterium
TTATTAAAAACAGGATTTGAATCTGACAAATTATTTCTACTACTATTTGAAGTTAAATTATTTAATCTTGTTTCAACACTTAATATATAATCTGTATCAATTTTAATGTTATCTATTTCTTCTGATGATTTAATACCTAATAGATTTAATAATAAAACTTTTTTATCCTTTGGCCATTTATTTAAATCTTCTAATTCTAAATAATTATAAACCATTTGTCTAGAAACACCTAAAAATTTTGCTAAACTAACTTTTGAAATACCTAATTCTCTTAAAATCTCATTTAACTTACTCATATTTAAAACCTCCTATTATCATTTTATCACACCCTTGTCAATTGTCAAGTGTAAATTATATGTATAGTAAAAAAACGATATTACTATAAATACCATAGTTTTTTATCGTTTTTATATACTTCTTTAATAATTCCGCCACCTAGACATTCATCATTGTCATAAAATACACATGCTTGTCCTGGTGTTACTGATTTAATCATTTGAGGATATTTTACTAAAATATTTCCATCTTTAAGGTATTCTAAATTAATCATATTATCTTTTTGTCGATAACGAAATTTAGCATTACAAGAAGAGGGTTTATAATCTCCAATCCAATTTACTTGTTCAATTAAAGCTGAATCTGAAAATAAATACTTATTTTCTTCTCCTAATGCAACATATAATATATTTTTATCTAGATTTTTACCAACAACAAACATTCTATCGTTATTACCACCAATATTTAAACCTCGTCTTTGTCCGATTGTATAATACATTAATCCAATGTGTTCCCCTATTTTTTCATCAGTTTCAATATTATGGATTTCACCCGGATTATTAGGTAAATAATTGCTTAAAAATTGTCTGAAATTTCTTTCGCCAATAAAACATATTCCTGTTGAATCTTTTTTATTTGCCGTTATTAAATCATATTCTAGTGCTATTTTACGAACATCTTCTTTTAACATATTACCGATTGGAAATAAGATGTTTTTTAACTGTTTATTGTCTAACTGTGATAAAAAATAAGTCTGATCTTTATTTAAATCGATACTTTTTAATAATTTTCCGTCTTCTAATCTAGCATAATGTCCAGTAGCAATAAAATCTGCTCCTAATTTTAAAGCCTCTTTAATAAAAGCATCAAATTTTATATATTTATTACACATAATATCAGGATTAGGGGTTCTACCCTTTTTAAGTTCATCAATAAAATAGGTGAAAACATTATCCCAATATTCTTTAACAAAATCCACTCGATGTAAAGGTATATCTATTTTTTTACAAACCTCTAAAGCATCATTGTAATCTTGTTCTTGCGGGCAAATATTATTATTTAAATTAGGGTTTCCTAAAACGTCGTTATTGATACTACTATCCCAATTGCGCATAAATAATCCAATAACATCATATCCATCGTTTTTAAGTTTTATAGCAGCAACACTACTGTCTACTCCCCCACTCATCCCGATTACTACTTTTTTCATTAAATATCACCTATAGACATTATATCATTTTATGTTAAAATATTAAATATTTTTGGTAATAAAAATGATTCATATGTAATTGAAATAGTAATTACAAGAACCGATATTAATAATATTTTGGCATATTTATTAATTATTAATTTAAAATCCATAGATTTTTTATACATGACACAATATATTAATTTTTTTGATACGCTTATTGCATAAGTTATAAGGAGTAGATATATAAACATATATATTAAAGTATGTGGCAATATATAAAAAAGAGACATCAAAATACCCTTTAATTTATAATTTATTAATATACTACCAATAGAAAAACCAATTATAAAAGATTTTATAAAATAAAAAAACAGCATTAAAGGAATTCCAATAACGGAAAAACCTAAAAACCATATTAACATTATAAAGCAATAATTAATAATTATACTTCCCTTGAATTCATTAAAACAATTTATTTTATCAATATTTTTAAAAAAATTTACTAGATGATTAGTCACTAATAGTTTGTCATTCTCATTCAAAACAACCGAAAATATTGATCCTGATATAAGTGCTATAATAAAGATTACTCCGAAAAATATTAAATCTTTTTTATTAATATAAAAGTATTTTTTTAGTTTGTCCAACTTTATCACCCAATTAATCTTATTTATTTAGACATTAAATATTCCAAAAAGTTAAAAAATATACTATAATGTAATTGAGGTGTTAATTATGAAAAAGAAAAATAAAAAGAAAACGAGTATTTTTCTTAAAAGATTTTTTACAATTTTAATTCTTCTAATTTTGTTAGCAACAAGTATAATTGGTATGTTATAAAAAAATTATATTTGTTAATAATATAATTGGGTGATAAAAATGAAGAAAAATCGAAATATGCAATCTAACTGTCGTTCAAAAACAAACATGAAAAAAACAGGTAATGATTCATCAAATTTTGAATCAAGATCTAATTCTGCTAATGATTTTGAAGCTAAAAAAGGATTGTAAAGACCCAAATAAAAAGAGATATATTTCTCTTTTTATTTTTTAACTATGAGGATGATAGATATTATAATCTTCTTTAAGTTTCTCATTCGAAATATGAGTATATATTTGAGTTGTTGCAATATCAGAATGCCCTAAAAGCTCTTGAATTATTCTTAAATCGGCACCATTATGTAATAAGTGAGTTGCAAAACTATGTCTTAAAGTATGTGGCGAAAAATTTGTTTTAATATTTTTTTCCAAAGCTATTTTTTTTAAAATCATAAAAAAATTCTGTCTTGTCATTTTAGTACTTTTTTTGTTACTTAAAAATAGATAATCACTATTTCCCTTGCGAATAAATTCACTTCTATAGTAATAGATATAATCATATAATATTTTAAGCGATACTTCATTAATAGGAATTATTCTTTCTTTATTTCCTTTACCAATAGTTCTAACAATAGCCATTTCAAAGTCAATGTTAGAAATCTTTAAATTGATCAATTCACTTATTCTAAGACCAGTTGCATACATCAATTCAATCATTGTTTTATTTCGGTAACTATATTTATCATTCGCACAAATATTTAATAAAATATCAACTTCTTCTAAAGATAAAACATTTGGCAAACTTTTTTTAACTTTAGGCATTTCTATAAATTCTAATGGATTATTAGATATTAATTTATTAATTATTAAGTATTTATAAAAACTCCTTAAAGTAGATATTAGATTAGAAATACTTCGATCTGATTTTTTTTGTTCTTTTAAATGTTTTAGATATTTTTTTATATCTTTTTCTTTTATATCAATATAATTTTTTGAAATAAAATTAAAAAAACCTTTTAAATTATTTTCATAAGTAATAATTGTGTTTTTTGAATAATTTTTTTCAATTAATAAGTCTTTAGTAAAAGTTTTTATAATTTTCTCATTATTCATATCATCACCAAATTAATTATAGCATAAATACTATATTTTTTATAATAAATTTGGTAAAATGAAGATGGTGATTATATGAATGAACCTTTAGCGATTAAATTGAGACCTAAGAAATTAGAAGATGTTATTGGACAAAAACATCTAATTGGAAAAAACAAAATTTTAACTAATATGGTAAATAATAAACATCTTTTTTCTTTAATATTATATGGAAAACCTGGTATTGGAAAAACTAGTATTGCCTATGCAATTATTGAAGAATTAGAAGTAAAATACCGTCTTTTAAATGCAGTTATAAACAACAAAAAAGACTTTGATGTCGTTATTAAAGAAGCTGAGATGTACAATGGTTTAGTTTTAGTACTAGATGAGATCCACCGAATGAATAAAGATAAACAAGATTTATTGTTACCTCATTTAGAAAGTGGTTTAATAACTTTAATTGGTTTAACAACCTCTAACCCTTATCATAGTATAAATCCTGCTATTAGAAGTAGATGTCAGATTTATGAACTAAAAGAATTAACTGAAGAAGATATTCTCGAAGGATTAGAACGTGCTAAAAAGCAGTTATCGAATATTGATATTGATGAAGAATCTATTAAATATATTGCTAAAATGTCATCTGGTGATTTAAGATATGCTTATAATATTTTAGAAACAGCTTATTATTCTACTAGTGATTTTAAAATAAAAAGTGATTATATTAAACAAATAAGCAATAAACCTATAATGTATTTTGATAAAAATGAAGATGAACATTATGATTTATTAAGTGCTTTTCAAAAATCTATTAGAGGTTCTGATGTAAATGCTTCTCTACATTATCTTGCAAGGTTAATTGAAAGTGGCGATTATGATAGTTTATATCGTCGTTTAGCTGTTATCACTTATGAAGATATAGGACTTGCTAATCCAGCAATGGGAACAAAGGTGGAATCAGCAATAAGTATTTGTGAGCGATTAGGATTTCCCGAGGCTAGAATACCTTTATCAGTTGTCGTAGTAGAACTTGCTCTATCTCCTAAATCTAACAGTGCTCATATAGCATTAGATAAAGCCTTAGAAGATGTTAGAAACGGAAATATTGGCAGAATCCCAGAAACAATTAAAATAAATTCTAAAATATATAAATATCCTCATGATTATGAAAATGGAATTGTTAAACAACAATACTTACCTGATAAATTAAAAAATAAAGAATATTATATTCCTAAGAGTACAAGTAAATATGAAAGAAACATAAAAGAAGTTTATGAGAAAATTAAAAAAAGTCAACAATGACTTTTTTTATGCATTTATTATAAATAATTCTAATCCTAATTCAGAGTCGACTTCTCCTGTTTTTATATCTATATCTAAATCTGCTAATTCCTCTAATTTTAAATATAAATATTCCTCTTCAAAATTATAACTTTTTCTTAAACACTCTGAAATATAATATGGATTTTCACCTAATATCTCAGCAATATTATTAGGACTATAACCTTTTTTTCTAAGTACTCTAGTTTGAAACATCGTCCTTATCTGACGTGATAATGCAACAATAATTTTTTGGGGATGTTCTTTTCTTTTTAACATTTCGTGATATTGTTTTAAAGCAACTTCTGTATTTTTACTAATAATATTTTCAATAAAAGCAAAGAAATTTAAATCAATATTTTCAGTCGCACAATTATCTATATCTTCAATACTAATAGTTTTTGAATCAAATTTATACATTTTTAACTTTTGACATTCTTGATAAATTAAACCAAACTCATTACCTACTTTATCTATTAAATAATTTATTGTTTTATTATCTATCTCATATCCAT
>JAQUGJ010000080.1:0-5212 GCA_028684255.1 Bacilli bacterium
TTTATATATGTACTATCATTATTTTTAAATGCCTCTAATACTTTATCAAAGTCTTCTATTAATAAACTATTTAAAACAAAATATTCGATTTCTTCTAATTGTTTGATTTCTTCGATTCCATTTAATATATAGTTAGAATATAGACAGGTTGAATTATTATATGTCAATGGATAAAGATTATTCTTATCTTTCAAATAATGAATTTTAGAATTATCTTTTAATTTAAAAGTTTTTAAATAGTTTTGCACTAAAGGTCTTTTAGATACAAACATCGGTAAATAACCAAAGATATTTAACAACATTTTCATATTAGTTTGAGACTTTATATCTTTTATTTCTTCAACTGTTATTTCACCTGAAAGATAAGTATAATTTACCCCTTTAGAATGCCAATATTCACAAGTAAAATAATTGGTTGTACTGTGTTCTTGACTCCATACTAAATCGTATTTTAAATTTAATTTTTTATATAAATTAACTACTGCCATATCGTAATATAAAACACCTTTTATATTAATGTTATTTAATTTTAACATTATTTCTTTTAAATGTTCTAAATCACTATTATGTATATTTTTATTTAATGAAACAAAAATATCTTTATTAGAGTTTTTTAAAACAAATTCAATAATAGTATCTATATCAAATGTTTTAGGCACATTTACACTTAAATTATCTACTCCCAAGATAAATCCATCAGCATCTAATTCTAGATCTTTTGAATTACTTGGAATTACTAAAAATTTACTCATAATCCCTCCTTATAAAAAAAGCCACTATTGTGGTTTCTTCTTACTGATACTTATACCATCGCCGACATCTACAAACTCAGTATCATATTCATTATTTTCTTTTAAGAAATCAACAAAATTTGTTATTTTTTTTACAATTCCTCTTACATTTTTACTAGTTATTTCATCATATTTTGATACTAAACCATGAAATTTTAAATTGTCTGCTATGATTACACCATTATCATTAATATTATTTTCATATTTATTAAAAAAATTAATGTATTGACTCTTAG
The DNA here is from genome assembly GCA_028684255.1 of Bacilli bacterium. Classification (GTDB taxonomy): domain Bacteria; phylum Bacillota_I; class Bacilli_A; order RF39; family UBA660; genus CAKOQQ01. The sequence goes on from JAQUGJ010000080.1 coordinate 1,028, forward strand.
CACCATCAATAAACAACATATCGAATTTATCATAAATATTTGTATCTAATGCATCAATATTTAATACTTCGATTCTATTTTCTAAACCCATTTCTTTAATATTTTTAATAGCTTCTTCATATCTTAATTCATCACGTTCAAATGTTACTACTTTTATATCATCTCTTACTAAAGCCATTTTAATTGCTGAATATCCAATTGCTGAACCTATTTCTATAATTGTCTTTATATTATTATCTAAAATATATTTATTTATATATTCAATACTTTCTTTTTCAATAATTGGTATATCATTTTCTTTAGCGTATTGTTCCATTTGTTCTATGCGCACCAGTTTCCCTCCCTTATCAATTGATTTTTTTTATTAAGGTGTTCATTGTATTTTTTATTATAGTATACTTTTCCACTACAATCAGCCAGAAAATATAAATAATCATTTTTTTCTGGTTTGATTGCTGCTTCTAAAGATTCTATACTTGAATTTGCAATTGGGCCTACTGGAAGACCTGATAAACTAGAACATCTTGTATTATATCCATTTGAACAATCATATAATTGTATATCTAGTAATCTTTGCGAAAAATCGTCAATTTTAGATCCGTAATACGTTGTAACATCACTTCCTAAAGTCATTTTAATATTTAAACGATTATAAAATACACCTGCTACACCTTTACGATCTAGTTTAGATTTTGACTCTAGTTCAATGATTGAAGATAATGTTAACATTTGATGTACGTTATATTTACTGTCTTCAATTTCTGCTTTATATTTTGTTAATTCTTTATCCAGTTGGTTTAACATAATTTCAAATATTTGTTTAGAATCATATTCTGATAATATTTGATATGTATTTGGAAATAAATATCCCTCTAGTGGATAATATATTTCTTTGTTTAAAATGCTGTCTGTTAAAAACCAGTACTTAGGAATCAATGTTTTTATATATTCTTTATCAGTTGCCACTTTAATAACATCTTCGTATGTATTATCTGTTTTAGTAGAAATTATTTTAGCAATTCTACGCATGTTTATTCCTTCTGGAAAAGTAATCATTACAGTATTTGCCACATCTTTTGTACCTTTTTCAAAGGTTTCAATAATTTCTTCTAAATTCATTGATTGGCTTAAATAATAAATACCAGCTTGTAATTTAGTTGGCTTTTTTATTTTAACATATATTTTATAAATTAGTTCGGATTTGATTAGTTTTTTTTCATACAGAGAACTACTTAAAGATAAATAAGCCATTTTATCGCTTACTTCAAATTCTATTTTTGTATTATCATTACTTACCGGTTTTAACATTGAATTTATATAAATAAAAATTATCAAACTTAAAACAATGATAATTAAACCTAAAAACAATAATATTTTTTTCATTATTCTTGTTTATTTTGCTCTCTAGCTTCAATTTGTAATTCTCCTAAAATTGTTTCAATAAGTTTCCATTCTTTTTCTGTTTCAATTGGTTCTAATTTTGTCTCTGGATCATTTGGATCAAAGATCGACGCAAATACTCTTGTATTTCCTTTTTCATCAAAAGTATTATCTGTATATACTATATAATTTTTTTGATTTTCATCAGATTCAAAAGTGAATAAAATTTCACATTCTACTTCTTTTCCTTCTTCATTTAAAACTCTAAATACTAACTTATCATCCATTTTTTATCCTCTTTTCTTATCTAAATAATTTTGTAATATTATTGTGGCTGCTACAGAATCTACTTTTTCTTTTCTTTTTTTTCTAGACATATTTGATTCTATCATATAATTATGGGCTGAAACGGTTGATAATCTCTCATCCATTAATATTACTTCTTTTTTTAACTCTTTTTCAATCATTTCTTTAAATTGTAGTGTAATAGTTGCTCTTTCACCAATTGTATTGTTCATATTTTTAGGTAATCCTAAGATTAAACAATCTACTTTTTCTTTTTCAATTACTTCTTTTAAAACTAAAAGTAATGAACTATAATTTTCATTTTCAAAACGAATTACTTTGTAAGAATTGGCAATCGTCCCTGTTTTATCACTTAATGATAACCCTAAAGTTTTAGTTCCTAAATCTAATCCTAAATAACGCATTATTCTATATAAGATTTAACCATAACTTCTAAGATTTTCGATCTTTCGAATTTAGTCAATTTTGCCCTTGCTTCATTATGGCTTGAAATATAACCTGGATCTCCACTTAAAAGATAGCCAACTATTTGATTTATAGGGTTATAACCTCTTTCATCTAATATTTGAATAACTTCTTTTAAAGTTTCTTCCACTAATTTTTCTTGTATTTCTTCACTACTGAATTCTTTAGTTTTATCCATACTATCACCCAGTTATAATTTTATCATTTTATTTGATTTTTTTCAACATTCTTGACAAATTTCAAAAAAGTTATATACTAATAACTCAAAAGGGAGGGTATTGTGGAGAAAAAGGAATTAAATGATAAAAAACTAATAATTAGACAATGCATTAAAAATTATATGGAAAATAAAAAATATGTCTTGATAAAAGAAATTCCTGATAAACCTATTTCAATAAAAGGTAGACGCAAAATAAATATTAAAGAAAAATTTAAACAAGCTCTTGTTTTTGCCTTTACTGTTATAGTTGTAGCAAGTTCAACGACATTTATAACTAAAACAATAAATCTAATACATGATCAAAATGTCTATAAAGAAGAAATCAAACTATATGATGGTATTGTTGAAAATACTGCTCAGATGATCAGAAATTTAAACATTACTGAACCAACCCAAATATTTAGTTTCTACATTGCTTTATTATCCAATAATTATTTTTCTAATACTCCCTTTACTTATAATGCCAAAAACAATTATGATATTGATGGTTCTTTTGGTATAGAGGTAATGACTGGTTCTGGTGCTTGTAGACATACGGCTGATTTATTAACTGATATATATAAAGAACTAGGATTTGAAGCCTATAATATGGTTAATTACTTTGAACTAGAAAATCAAAATGTTCTTTCTAAAACTCTACATAGTATTTATGGAAATCATGCTATTACAATTGTCAATAACAACGGAACTTTATATGGTTACGATACTACTAATTTCATGGTTTATGATATTGATGGATTAAAGGCTAAGTCTTTAAATACTGATCATATTGCTGTCATAAAACCATTTATAAGTTTAAATACTTTTTATACTAGTCCTGGTGATACAATGTCATTTTTAGAAGACATTACAAAAAATAAGCAAGAAATTGATAAAGAGGAAACATGGAACAACATACTAGAAGGATCAATAAAATACTTTATGAACAGTGAGTCTGTTATTGAGACACAATCATCAATTAAGCAAAAAATACTTAAAATTCAAGATAGATTTAAAAAATAAAACCAAGAATTATTTAGTTCTTGGTTTTTTATATATTTTTATAAATTTATTGCCATATTTTTTTTCTTTGATTAATTCAAAAGAATTTTTTTCTATAAATTCATCTTCATATTCACAAATTATTAAACCGTTGTCATTTAATAAGTCATATTCTGCTATTTTTCTTAATGCTTTATTAATTTTATTTGATTTATATGGTGGATCTAAATATATAATATCAAATTTTGTTTTTTCTAAACTTTTAAGCGCTATATTATAATCTTTATTCCATATAACATATTTTTCAGTTATTTTTAATTTGTTTATATTTTCATTTAAAATATCAATAACTTTAGGATTATTGTCAACAAAATAACAGCATTTAGCACCATTACTCAAAAATTCTAAACCAATACTGCCACTACCACAAAAAAGGTCGAGTACTACTGTATCTTTTATCTGAAATTGGACCATTCCTAAAACTGATTCCTTTACTCGGTCCATAGTTACTCTTGTACCTTCAATATCAAAACCTTTTAATTTAGAACCCTTATATTTACCACTTATTATTCGCACAATATCACCAAAGTAATTTTATCATTATTTTAAACTAGAAACAATACCTTGGAATAAGTTTAAATAATCGATAAATCTAGTTATTTTTTCTCTTTTTTGTGTCTGTATATCCTCTTTTATCTTTTTTTCAAATTCAATAAATGCATTAGGGTTTCTGTTTAATATTTTATACCAATAGGAATTCTCTCTTAAATATTTTATATAAAGTGGATTTTGTCTTAATTTAAATTGTGTTTCTAATATCATTAATCATCAAA
>JAQUGJ010000081.1:0-5106 GCA_028684255.1 Bacilli bacterium
TTTTTTATTATTTTTCAATATTAAATGGTTTATTTAATGATTCTTTTTTCAATTTTAAGACTTTTTCTATATAATCTAGCCCACATAATGGTTCATAGATAACATTATCCGATAAACCATCAATTAATATTTTGTCGCCATCTACTACAAATTCACCGTTTATTTTTCTAGCATTAAAATTTGCATTAGCCTTACAGTTACATCTGGTTTTTAAAGGTACCAAAACATCACTTAGTTCAAGTAATCTTTTACTTCCTTCGAATAAATGAGTAGTAAAATCAGTTCTTAAACCATAACAATTAACTGGAATATCAATTAATTTTGTTATCTTCCAAAGTTCTTCAACTTGGTTTGAAGTTAAGAATTGTGCTTCATCTACTAATATAGACGCGGCATCTTTAATAACTGGTGCATAATCATAAAGAGAAGCATTTAATGGTAATAAAATATCTACTTTGCGCTCAATGCCTATTCTAGATACTATTTTATCTTCACCTTTTGAATCAACTAAAGACTTTATAACAACAACTTTATAGCCTTTTTCTTCTAAATTATGTGCATCTTTTAATAATTCAATCGTTTTACCTGAGTTCATTGTACCATAATAAAATGTAAGATCTGCCATACTACCACCCTGATATAATTATACGAACTATTCTATAGATAGTCAAGAAAAAAACAGAATATTATTCTGTTCTTAAAGCAATAACCGGATCTTTTTTACTTGCTAATTTAGCCGGAATAAATCCTCCTAATAAAGTAAGTGATAGACTTACAACAATAAGGATAATAGCATGAATTGGATTTAATATTGCTATATTACTTAAATCAGTTAAACTTTCTAATATTATATTGGTTGGTATTAATAATATTAAAGTAATTAAAATTCCTAAAGCTCCTGATATTAAACCAATTATAAAAGTTTCAGCATTGAAAACTCTAGTTATATCTTTTTTTCTAGCCCCTAAAGCTCTTAATATTCCTATTTCTTTAGTACGCTCTAAAACAGATATATAAGTTATAATTCCAATCATGATCGATGAAACAATTAAACTAATACCACTAAAAGCCAATAATACATAGGTGACAGCATTCATAATATTGCCTGATAATTCTGAAAAACTATCTGCATAATCTGTATATATTATTTGATCTTCTAGTTTTTTTCCAACATTGTATTTATCTAAGTATTCAACTACTTTATCTTTGTTGTTAAAATCATACGGAAATAAATTTATCATTAAAGGTTGGTCATAAGCTCCTAATATTGACATTACTTGTTCTTTAGTATATCCCAATGTATCAAAACTAATACCACCCATAAAAACTACACCGTCAGATTTTTCTTGAGCCTTTACTATTTCTGATTGACTATTTTTATCTATAATATATTCAATTAATTCATTACGATACGAAATACTTGCTGTTGATGTCATTCCAGTCATTTTAGTAAATGCTGATTTCATTGTCTCCATACTATTCTCTTGTTTTGGTCTCATAACTCCAACGATTTTAATTGTCGTTTCACTGTTTTCATACATATTGTTTAAATCTTCATTTTTAACAAACATATTATCAGTTATTTTTTTATAACAATTATCATTTAAGATTAATTTAAATTCTTTACCAATAAATTGTTCCATTTTTATTTCTTTATTAGAAGTATTAAACCCTAACACTTCAAGTAAAGGATAATCAACTCTGTTCTTACTATCTACCATTAAAACAACATCTGTTTTTGCATTTGGATATTTACCATACAATAAATCATAATTTTCTTTTAAATATGCATCCTGTGTTCCGAATTCCTCTGGTAATGAAGTAAGATTAATTGAAGTTGAATTGATTGAACTTATTTCATTATCTTTTTTATTTAATAAGTTTATGCCCGTTAATCTATAATAACCTATAGCACTTATTAAAGAATTATCCATTTTTTTAATATATTCAACATAATCAGATGATAGTTTATTGACATGTTCCGTGATAGCTACTTCTGAATCATAAGGATAGATTACATCTACATTCTTATAATCATCTTCAGATATTTCACCTTTCATTTCATTTCTAATATTAGCCATTTGTTCTTTATCTACTTTATTAGTTGAATATGAAATTGATATTGGAAAATTTCTTAAAGTATTTGCTTCGAACTCATCGATCTGTTTATCAAATCCGTTTGATAAGGACAATATTAAAGCAATTCCTATTATCCCAATACTAGATGCAAAAGACGTTAATAAGGTTCTACCTATCTTTGTCCTTAAATTATTCAATGACAATTTTAAAGCTGTCAAAAAACTCATCGATGTTTTTTTAATATTAAAACTGTCACCTTTATCTATTTCATCAACTGGGTTAGAGTCACTTCTAAGTTCTCCATCTTCTAATTCAATAATTCGAGTTGCATAAGTATACGCTAACTTAGAATTATGAGTAACCATAATTACTAATTTTTCATTAGCAATTTCTTTTATTAATTCCATTATTTGAATACTTGTATTACTATCTAAAGCTCCTGTTGGTTCATCTGCTAAAATGATTGAAGGATTATTTACTAAAGCTCTAGCAATAGCAACTCTTTGCATTTGACCACCAGATAATTGATTGGGTTTTTTATGAGCATGTTCTTCTAACCTAACTTGTTTAAGTACTTTTAAAGCTCTTTGCCTTCTTTTTTTAGCACTTATTCCACTTAAAGTCATACCCATTTCAACGTTATTTAAAATACTAATATGACTTATTAAATTGTAATTTTGAAATACAAAACCAATACAATTATTACGATAAGCATCCCAATTTGTATCATTGAATTTTTTAGTTGATTTACCGTTGATAATTAAATCACCTGAATCATATCTATCTAAACCACCTAATATATTTAACAATGTTGATTTGCCACTACCAGATGGTCCTAATACTGCAACAAATTCATTTGTTTTAAAACTAACACTGAAGTTTTTTAAAGCATTTTGGCAAAAATTAGCCGTTTTATATCTCTTTGAGATATTTTTTAATTGTAACATATTACCTTCTTTCTATTAATTTCCAATTATACAAAAAGTATTATAACACAAAAAAATATATAAAAGATATCATTTATTTTTTATAAACATTTTCCATGGTTTTATTTTAGTTATATCTTTTTCATATATCTTGTAAATTGCAAGTGGGTTATTTGATTTATCAATAAAAAAAACAGTGTCTTGGCCATAAATATTATCTATAATTTTACCATTTTTTATTTCTAATTTTAAATCATCATCTGCAGTAACTTTAAAATAGTCATTTAATATTTCTATAATACTCAATATTTTAAAGTTATCATTTTTTAAATCTTCTATTTTTATTGCAGACTCAATACTAAATTGTCCTTGTTTTGTTCTTTTTAAATTCGACATAACACCAATTGTCTTTAGTTCTTGAGCAATGTCCCTTATTAAACTTCTAATATAGGTTCCTTTACTAACTAAACATCTAAATTTAAAGACTGTTTTATTTTCTACTATTTTATAATCTAATAGTTCTATTTCTTTTATTTCTACTTCACGAGACGGTAATTCTATTTTCTCTTTATCAAAAGCGTAATTGTATAATCTTTTACCTGAAATTCTAAGTGCTGAATATAGAGGCACTTCTTGTAGATATTTTTTTTGAAATTTATCTAAACATTTTTTTATTGTTATTTCATCAATTACGGAATCTTTAGATTCTAATACTGAACCAGTTATATCTAAAGTATCTGTTTCTATCCCTAAAGTTGCTTCTGCTATATATTCTTTATCATGGTTTGTTAAAATTTCTGCTAATTTCGTAGCATCGTTTATACATAATACTAAAACACCAGTCGCGAGTGGATCTAGTGTTCCGGTATGTCCTACTTTTTTTGTATTAAATTTTTTAGCAGCGATGTTTACTACATCTCTACTAGTGTATTCTTTTTCTTTGTCGATAACTAAAATTCCGTTCATTTTACCCCTTTATTTCAAACTCAGTTCCTTCTCTGGTGTCTCTGATAAAAATACCTTTTTCTTCTAATTCTAATCTTATTTTATCTGCTAAGTCGAAATTTTTTTCTTTTTTAGCGTTATTTCTTTCGCATATTTTTTGATTTATATAATCTAAGGTGTTTTTATCTATAGTTTCTGCTTTTAATAGATTTAAAGATAATACTTTATCAATATCCTCAATTAAAAATAATTTAGAGTTATTATTTAAATCATCTTTTAATAAATTATTTAATACTGTCAATACATTTGCAGTATCTAAATCTTTTTCTAAATATTTTCTATATTCATTTCTATATTGATCTACTTTTTCTTGTTCAATTATACTATCATCTTTTTTAATACTTTTTATTTTTGATTTTAATTTATTATACATATTTTGAGCATTGTCTAAAGATTCATAGCTGAATATTAATTGTTTTCTATAATGCGATTGAAGACACATAAAACGATATGCTAAAAGGTTGTATCCTTTTTCTTCTAATAAAGACAATGTTAAAAATTCACCACTTGATTTACTCATTTTTCCAGCTTGATTATTTAAGTGTTCAACATGGAACCAATAATTACACCATTTATGTCCTACATATGATTCTGTTTGGGCTATTTCATTAGTATGATGTGGAAAAATATTGTCGACTCCACCACAGTGAATATCTAAGTATTCTCCTAAATATTTAAGTGATATTCCAGAACACTCAATATGCCATCCAGGATATCCTAATCCCCAAGGAGAATCCCATTTTAATTCTTGATCTTCAAATTTTGATTTAGTAAACCATAAAACAAAATCTGTTTTATTTTTTTTATTTTTATCTTCTTCAACATCTTCTCTTACTCCAACCATTAATTCATCTTCTTTATGGTTAGTTAAAACATAATAATCATTTAATTTAGATGTATCGAAATAAACATTATCACCACTTATATATGCATAGTTTGTATCGACTAGCTTTTCGATTATTTCTATATATTTATCGATACAACTTGTTGCTGGTATTACAATTTTTGGTTTTCGAATATTTAACTTTTCACAATCTAAAAAGAATGCATCAGTATACATTTGCGCTATTTCTAAAATTGTTTTCTTTTCTCTTTT
>JAQUGJ010000082.1:0-5101 GCA_028684255.1 Bacilli bacterium
TAGGATTTTTTCTTACATATTCTTTGAATTCATCTTTTTTACTCATATAATCACCTATAATAATATATGTTATTGAAACAAAAAAAACCTAAAAAGGTTTTTATATTTTAAAGTCATCTAGAAAATCATCGATTGTCATTATTTTTCTATCTATACTTTCTAAAGATATTTCTTCTTTTTCTTCGTTTTTAATGGTATGAGAATTTGTTTCATCTTCTTTTTTTGTCAATTCTTGTTCAATAAAAACAGCATCTATATTATTCTTTGATATAGTAGAACCTACTGAATTTCTATCTGTAATTGGTAATTCTGTTATCTTTATGTAATCAAAATCATTTCCTTGTTTTAATCCTAGAGAAGTTTTTGGATTTGCAATAAAGGCTTTTAAAATATGATAGGGGTTAGTCTTAACATCTCTTATGATTGAAATTCCCCTTCTTGCTCGACTAATCTTTTCAATCTCTGATAATTTAATTCTCTTACCTGTGTTTTTATCAGTTATTAGTGTTAAATAATCTTCATCTGTAAACGAATCTGCGCTTACAACATAATCATCTTTTAAATTTATGCTCTTTACTCCTCTTCCTTTTAATCCTATTGGAGAAACTTCTAAATTAGAATATCTTAAACCATAACCATTATAAGTAGTTACAAATATATCTGTTCCATTATTATCAGTTACACTTACAACTTTATCATCCTTTTTAAGGTTAATCGATGATATTGGTTTTGAATATCTTGTTACTTTAAATTCTGATAATTTTGTTTTCTTTACCATACCATTTTTAGTGAATATCGTTATATATTTTTCTTCATCAAAATTATAAACGGGAATACTTGCTATAATATTTTCTTCAGGTGATACTTTTATGATATTACTTATGTGTTTTCCTAGTTCTTTCCATTTTAAATCTGGTAACTCATAAACAGGTATATATAAGAAATTTCCTAAATCAGTAAATATTAATAGTGTATCCATTGTATTCATTTGATTTATTCCAATTAGATAGTCACCTTCTTTAATTAAAGTGTCACCTTCTGTTGCACTGTAACTTCTTAAACCAACACGTTTTACATATCCCTCGTCTGTAACAACTACAATAGTATCTTCTTTTGGTATTAACGAAGTGGTATCAATTTTAATTTCAGTTATTTCATCTTTAACTATAGTTTTACGATCTTCTGCATATTCTTTTTTTATTCGTTTTAACTCTTCTTTAATAACATCTTTAAGTTTTTCACTGTCTTCTAATATTTCTTCTAAACCATTAATAATAATGGTTAATTTTTTTTGTTCTTCAATTAAGTCAGTTACATCGGTATTTGATAATTTATATAAATGTAACATTACAATTGCTTCAGCTTGCATTTCTGTAAATTGGTATTCTTTAATTAGGTTGTTTTTGGCATCTAATTTATTTTTAGAAGCTCTTATTATTTTTATTACTTCATCTAATATTGATACAGCCTTTACCAAACCATCGACAATATGAATACTATTTTTTGCATGTTCTAAATCAAATTCTGTTCTTCTTCTGATTATTTCTTTTTGATAACTAATATAAGCATCTAATATTTCAATTATTCCTAAAGTCATTGGTCGATGATTAACTATTGCTACCATATTAAAGTTATAAGATATTTGTAAATCAGTGTTTTTTAATAAATAATTTACAATTAATTCTTTATCGCTATTTGATTTAATATCAATTACGATTCTAACTGGATCTTCACGATCTGATTCATCTCTTACTTCAGTCATTCCATCTACTTTTTTATCTAATCTAATGTCATCGATTTTTTTAACTAAAACAGCTTTGTTGACATCATACGGAATCTCGGTTATGACAATTTGTTCCTTGCCTTTTTCCTTTTGAAATTCTATTTTTGATTTGATAATTATTTTCCCGCGACCAGTTTTATAAGCTTCTTCTATACCACTTTTACCTTCAATAATAGCTCCTGTTGGAAAATCTGGTCCTTTAACAATATTTAAAATTGTATCTAAATAACAATTAGGACTTTCGATTCTTTTAATTGTTGCTTCAATTATTTCCCCTAAATTATGGGGTGGAATATTAGTAGCATAACCAGCACTTATTCCTGTTGCTCCATTTACTAATAAATTAGGGAATTTACAAGGTAATACAACTGGTTCTTTTAAGGTGTCTGAATAGTTTGGTGTCCAATTAACGGTATTTTTATCGATATCTTTTAATAATTCATTGGCAATTTTTGCTAAACGAGCCTCTGTATAACGATAGGCTGCTGCACTATCACCATCCATTGAACCATTATTACCATGAATATCAATTAATTTAGCATTAGATTTCCACCATTGGCTCATTCTAACCATTGCATCATATATTGAACTGTCACCATGAGGGTGGTATTTACCCATTACCTCACCAACCGTTTCTCCACATTTACGATATTGTTTTTCTGCTACATTATTAGCTTTATACATAGCATAAAGAATCCTTCTTTGAACTGGTTTTAAGCCATCTCTTACATCGGGTATAGCTCGATCTTGAATAATTGTCTTAGCATAACGGGCAAATCTTTCTCCCATTATCTCTTCCAGTGAGTATTCGTATATTTTATTTATTATGTTCACTATTTCACCTACTCTGATAATTTTTTGATTTTTTCTTCTAAAGTCTTATCCATTAATTCAGGACTACAGCCTTTAAAATTAATAGCTTCTCCAAACTTTATTGTAATTTTGCTCCCTAATTTATATGTACCATTTATTCCATAAGGAATAACAGGAATTCCAATTTCACGTGCTAAGGAAAAAACTCCATCTCTATAGGTACATATTTGGTTTTCGTTTAGAAACAAATTAACTAATTTGTTTTCTTTTAAAGAATGTAAAATTTCTTTTTGTTCTTGAATTTCTTTTAGTGATAAAACATCAGGAACGCTTTCTTTTGTAATAAAGCAAATTCTTCTTAATGTCGAATATAGCAAGGTAAAAACATCCGCATGTGTTTGATATTCGCCAACTAAAATTGCAGGCCATTCGTCTGGTATATTATAATTACCATATACTTCTAAATCATAGAATTTTTCCATAAAAGAATCTGATGCCTCTTTTATTTTTTTATATTCACGTTCATCATCCATATTATCTCCTATATTTCATAGTTATCTTCTAATGTGAAATCAACATTTTCATTTATCCATTCTTTTCTTGGTGCTACTTTATCACCCATTAAAACACTTACTCTTTTTTCTGCTAAAGAACCATCGATTATATTTACTTTTACGAGACTTCTTTTTTCAGGATCCATAGTTGTTTCCCAAAGTTGGGTAGCATTCATTTCTCCTAAACCTTTATAGCGTTGTGTTTCAATTTTTTTATCTTTATTTTCTTCGATTATTTTTTTCCTATCTTCTTCAGTCCATGCATAATAACCATTTTTTCCAATTGTTAATTTATACAAAGGAGGCATTGCAATATATAATTTACCTTCTTCTAATAATGGTCGCATATATCGGTAGAAAAACGTTAATAGTAATATTTGAATATGTGCTCCATCATCATCAGCATCGGTCATAATTATTACTTTATCATAATTTGAATCTTTTACTTCAAAGTCACTTCCTACACCGGCTCCAATGGTATGAATAATGGTATTAATTTCTTCGTTTTTAAATATTTCTTCTAATTTTGTTTTCTCGGTATTTATTACTTTACCTCTCAATGGTAATATTGCTTGAAATTTACGATCTCTTCCACCTTTAGCACTACCACCAGCAGAATCTCCCTCAACTAAAAATAGTTCATTTTTTAAAGGGTTTTTACTTTGTGCAGGTGTTAATTTACCACTTAGAGCATGTTCTTTTTTATTTTTATCTTTTCCTAGTCTAGCCTCATCACGAGCCTTACGAGCAGCTTCTCTAATTGATTTACTCTTTACCATTTTGTCTAAAATATCAGTTGCAATTACTTTATTTTCTTCTAAGAAAAACTGTAATTTTTCTGTAACTATACTTTCAACTGCACTACGAGCAATAGAAGTTCCTAATTTTGATTTAGTTTGACCTTCTAATTGCAGTAATCGTTCTGGCATTTGTACACTTATGATAGCGGTTAATCCTTCTCTAGTGTCAGATCCTTCTAAGTTTTTGTCTTTAGCTTTTAAATATCCATTAGTTCTTGCATAATCATTAAAAACCCTTGTTAAAGCGGTTTTTAACCCTACTTCATGTGTCCCACCATCATTAGTCTTTACATTATTGACAAATGAGATTATATTTTCAGAATAAGTATCTGTATATTGAAACGCTAATTCAATTTCAATAGAATCTTTTGAACCATTAAAGTTTACAACTTTATGTAATTCTTTTTTGTCATCATTTAAATACTCAACAAAAGATTTTAAACCGTTTTCATAATGAAATGTATCTGATTTTTCATCTTTTTCATCAGTTATTTCAATTGTTAAGTCTTTCAATAAAAAAGCACATTCTTGAAGTCTTTCTACAATTGTTGAATAACTGAATGTTGGGTTAGAAAATATTTCATCATCTGGCATAAATCTTACTTTAGTACCCGTTTTATTTGTTTTGTCTAATTTTTTTAAAGGTATTATGGTTTTACCACCATTTTCAAATCGAATATAGTGTTCATAACCATCTCTTTTAATGAATACTTCCATCCATTTACTAAGAGCGTTTACAGCACTGGCACCTACTCCATGTAATCCACCTGAAACTTTATATCCAGTGTTTTCAAATTTTCCACCAGCATGTAATACTGTATAAATTACTTCTGGTGTTGACATTCCACTTTCATGAGCTCCTGTTGGAACTCCACGACCGAAATCTTCTACACTAATACTTCCATCTTTATGAAGTATTACTTTTATTCTATTTCCAAAACCATTGATAACTTCATCGATCGAATTATCAATAATTTCCCATACTAAATGATGAACTCCTCTTCTGTCTGTGGACCCAACATACATACCAGGTCTTTTTCTTACAGCTTCTAGTCCCTCTAATATTTTAATTGACGTTTCATCATATTTTGTCATACTATCACCATTCTAATTATAGCATACAAATCAAAGAAAAAAAAGAATTTTAGATA
>JAQUGJ010000083.1:0-5001 GCA_028684255.1 Bacilli bacterium
GTTAAAAATTTAGATGGAAAAGGTTTCATAGCTCTTGCACAACAATCCACTTCTAAAGAGTCTTTGAAAATTTTCAATCTTTTTTTACCACTATTAGAAAATATAATAATTCTAAATCCCATATTTTTTAAATTATTGAATAATTCACTAATTTTTTCATTTGGTTCTTTTATATTATAAGGTACTAAAGTATTGTCTAAATCAAATAATAGACATTTAATACCAATGTCAAAAAGCTTTTGGTAATTAATTTCATAGATGCTTTTTTGATATATATCTGGAACATAATTCTCCATTGTAATACCTCCTACAGATAAGATAATTCTATCATACTTATAAATCATTTTCAATTAATTTTTGATTTACATAATAAAACCGATTATTTAGGAATCGGTTATTTATGCATTCTTTTTTTAATTAAAGTCTCAACTTCATTGTAAAGTTTATTATTTGCCTCTTCATATGTCATATCTTCTACTTTAAATGGTTTGCCATATTCAATTGTTAAATCATTATTGAAAATAGTATATTTACCTGTTATTGCAAAAGGGACTATAGTGGCATCTGATTTTTTTGCTAAAGATACTGCCCCATATTTAAAAGGCATCAATAAATCTTTAGTTCTGTTTCTAGTTCCCTCTGGAAATAAAGCAATAGCATAACCTTTATTTAAAGCCTCTAATGACTTACTAACAGCATTATCGTCTTTCTTTGATCTATCAACTGGAATAGTTCCTACAAATTTAAAAAACCACTTAAAACTTCCTTCATGACACTCTTTTTTAGATAAAAAATGAAGCGATCTTTTAGTACCCATTCCAACCAATATAGGATCAAAATAATCTTTATGATTACCACACAATACAGTTGATCCGGATTTCGGAATGTTTTTCTTTCCAATACATTTAGGTCTAAATACAATATGCATTAATAAAATTCCAATTGGTATAAGTAATGAATATCCAATCGATGTTTTAATTTTTTTCATTTTTACCTTCCTTTAATGTAAAAGTAATTTTTAATCCACCTTCAATATTGTTTGTTGCTGAAATTTTTCCATCATGAGATTCAATAATTTGTTTACATATTGATAGTCCTAAACCCGAGATTTTTCTAGATGGATCAGTTGTAAATAATGGTTCAAATATTTTATCTAAATGTTCTTTTTTTACTCCTGTTCCATTATCTGATATTGAAAAAAGGATATTCTTTTTTTTCTTTGTAATTTTAATTGATATATGTTTTTTTGCTTTTTCTAAATGATTTACACTATTAGTAATAATGTTACTAAAAACTCTTCTCATTTTAAATACATCAACATATATATAACTTTTTAAACAATTAGTCTTTATTTCAAAATCAATGTTTTTTTCTTCTAATTCATCTAAATAGTCAGATTTTAACATTTCCACTAAATCACTTATTTTAATTGGTTGTCTTTTTAAATTGTCTTCAATATTACAACTTAAATAGTCATCAAATTCCTCTATTAATTCCTTCATTACTAATGATTTATTATATATCTTCTCAACATATTTATTTTTAGTAACATCATTTAATTTAACAGTATTTAATCGATTAGAATAACCAATTATAGAGGTTAATGGTGTTTTTATATCATGGGATATAGATGCTATAATGCGGTTTTGTTTTTGTCTTTCTTCTTCTAAATTATCTACTAATTCAACGAAAGTATTTTGAACCTCATCGATACTTGTCTTCACTTTTCTCTTACTTGGTTTTATTCCATCCTTATAATTTCTTACATCTCTTTGTAGTTTAACGATTGGATTTAATAATTTTGAATTTGCAAACATGAGTCCGAAGGCTATTATAACTATTCCTAAAACAACTTGAAAAATCATGAAGTTTTGGATAATTAAGTAATTAGGAATAGATGCTATATTATCGTCACAATAAGTAATGATAAAAGTCTCCTTATTAACTTCAATAATAGAAGTTGCAACATAGAGATTTTCAATACTACCTTTATTGTTACTATATAATAAATTACCCAATTTATCTTTAACGGTTATAATTGCATCTTTTTGATCGACAATTTCAACAATATTATTATATAAATTATCACTAGACTCTAGTGTAGGTCTTAATTCTTCTAATTTTATTTCATATGCTCTTATTAAATCACGAGTTACTTCATCATATTGAGTCGCTAAATAAGAACGATAATAAGTAAGTACTAAAAAGGCATTTATGAAAAATATTACTATTATCGACATTATAGTTTTTTTTCTTATATTCATTATTCTACTACCTTTACAAACTTATAGCCTAATCCCCAGATAGTCTTAATATATTTTTCTTCAGGATCAATTTTTGTTCTTAAACTTTTAATATAAACTGCTACTGATCCTAATTCAGAATAATTACTTCCCCAAACAGATTCAAAAATATGTTCTTTAGTTAAAACAATGCCAGCATTTTTCATTAGAAACGCTAATAGTTCAAATTCACGAGTCGATAATTCAATTTTTTCTTGATTTATAAAAGTTTCATAACTTTCTAAATGAATTTCAATTTCACCTATTTTAATAGTATTATTCTCAATAATACTCCTTGTACTTCTTCTTATATGTGCTTTTACTCTAGCAACTAATTCTTCAATAATGAAAGGCTTTGTAACATAGTCATCAGCACCAATTTCAAAGCCTAATAATTTAGTAATTGTATCTGTTTTGGCAGTAACAAAAATAATTGGACAATTTACTTTTTCTCTTATTTTATTACAAACTTCGGTTCCGCTTAAACCAGGCATCATAATATCTAAAATTATTAAATCAAAAGTCTCACTGTCAACTACAGATATTGCATCTATTCCATTATTTTTAATAACTGTCTCAAAACCTTCATCGTTTAAAACATCAGATATTAATTCTGCAATATCTTTTTCATCATCAACTATTAATATTTTCGCCATAACCCACCTACTTTTGTTTTTCTTGTTCTTCTTCTATTAATTTGTTATATGCTATTTTACCTAATAAAGTTTTAGGTAATGATTCTCTATATTCAAATTCATAAGGAATTGAATATCTAGCAATATTTTTTTCACAATGTTCATAGATTTCTTTTTTTAACTCTTCAGTTAAAGTATATGTTTCTCTTAAAACAATAAATGCTTTTGCTACTTGAACTTTGTATTTATGTGGAATACCAACTACTGTACAAGTAGATACAGCTGGATGGTTATTTATAACAGTTTCAACATAAGATGGATAAATATTGTATCCTGATGAAATAATAATTCTTTTAATTCTTTGACGAAAGTATACAAAACCATCTTCATCCATACTTCCAACATCACCTGTATGTAACCATAATCTATTATCTTCATGAAGTCTTAAAGTTTGTGCTGTTTCATCTTCATTATCTAAATATCCTAACATTACTGAAGGACCTGAAATACAGATTTCACCATCTTCATTATATGGTGCTTCTTCGTGTGTTCCAATTTTAACAATTTTATAGTAAGCATCTGGGAAAGGAATTCCAACACTATTATCACGATATTGATTAGAAGGTACAACAGCAGTAGAACCACAACATTCAGTTAATCCATAACCTGATTTAATTTCAGCTTTTGAACCTCTTTCTTTTAAGAAATCATCAATTTTATGTTTTAAATGTGGTGATAAGGTATCTCCACCAGATACTAGACATCTTAAATATGAAAGATCATCTTTTTGAATATCTTTTGATCTTAAAAAAGTTTCATATAAAGTTGGAACTGCTGCTATAAAACTAGGTCGATATTTTTTAACGAGTGATGAAAAATTTTGTGGTTTGAAACTAGGTATTAAATATAGTTTCATTCCAATACATAAAGCTGTATGAACACAAATTGCGAGTCCAAAAGAGTGAAATATCGGTAGGATTGCTAAAACCGAATCACCTTCATCACTTGGGTCACACATTTTATGTGATCCTAATGCTACCGAGTTAAAGTTTAGATTTGAAAGTAGTATTCCTTTAGGAGTACCTGTTGTTCCCCCACTATATAAAATTACAGCAGGATCATTTTTATCTTTCGCCACTCTATATTTACCATTATAAGCAGATCCATTTTTTATAAACTCTTTCCACATAATTACTTCAGAAGTTTTATTTTTAATTTTATTTTTTCTTCCTAAAGTCATTTGATATAGTGTTTTAGTTATTAATGACATATCATCTGCTACTGGTGCTACAATGATGTGTTCTAAATTTGTATCTGGTAATATATTCATTACTTTTTCATATGCTACATCAATTACAATAATAACATTACTTTTACCTTTTTTTATATAAAATTCTATTTCTTTTTCACCAGATAAAGGGTGAATCATATTAGAGATAGCCCCAATCATGTTTAAGGCATAAAAAGATATAATTCCTTGTGGTGTATTAGCCATACAAACTGTTACACAATCGTTTTCTTTTACACCGATTGCTTTAAAAGCTTTAGCAGCCTCTATTACTTTTTTCATAAATTCTCTAAATGTTACTTTTGTTCCATAGTACTCATATGCTAATAGATTTAGTCTTTTTAAACTATTTTCTTCAAAATAATCATAAATTGTACCTTCTGAATATTCTAAATGTTCAGGTACATCACCGTAAAAATCAGTCCATGGCGTTTTTATTTTTATATTTTCTTGTTCTTTATTTTTTAATTTCCACTTTTTCACTTGCCTTCTCCTCCAAAAATTCAGGGTTTTGTAATATATATTTGAATAAATTTATCGATTTTGCAAAATATACCCCATCGGCAATTCTCTCATCGATATTTACTCCAAAATCACAAACATCTCTTATTTCTACTTTTCCATCTTCCATAACCACCTGAGCTTTTTTAATTTTACCTATAGTTAATAATATGGAATTAGTCCCAAAATTAGTCAAATTGTGATAAATTGATCCACAATCGATACTTCCTAAATTAGACAAAATAACGGTACTATAATAAATATTGTCATCGATCAATGACTTTGGTAACCATCC
>JAQUGJ010000084.1:0-4953 GCA_028684255.1 Bacilli bacterium
CTCAATAATTAAATCATCGTAATTTTCTAAATAAAACCCTTCTCTTAATAAAATTTCTTCCTTAGTAGTTATCATATTATTACTATCCATAATATCAAAATACTTATCATCCGATTGTAATATATGTGTGAATTCATGAAATAAAGTAACTATTAAATTAATGGTTGATAACATTTCTTTATTTTCTTTTTCATGATTAGTTAAATTTTTATGGTTTATATTTATACTATAATCGCTTGTAAAAGTTTTTTTGTTTATTTTTTCCTCTTTATATGCAAGGGCATTTCCAATAAATCGATTAACTATCTTTAATTTATTAATAATTAAGGTTTTATTTTTTATTATGTCAAAAGAAATAACATTATCTACTTTAAAATCAATACCATATTCTAAAGATAAAGATAAAGACAAATAACTTACTAACCATTTTTTTTCAGCAAAACTTAAACCTTCTTTATTTAATAAATGTTTTAAATACTCATCACCAATATATTTTTCAATTTTATTATTTAAGTCTAAAGTGTTAATATTTTTCTTTGCATAATCAAAAATACCGATAAGTTTTCCAATTCTTATTTTTGACGCGAATGCATCAAAATCATTGTCAAAAAGTTTGTTTATTCTTTCTACTTTCTTTCTATTATCAGTCGTTTTCATAAGCAATCCCCCCTACTTCGATTTATTTGAAAACATATTTAAATAATTAATATTTTTTAATAACTCCTCACATATAACATAATTTTTATTTATTATAATTTCATTACTTTTAATGTAATATAATTTTTTAGTATTGACTGTTTTTTGGTCTTCTTTAATATTTTTTTTTGATTTACTTACCTTTAACTTTTTGTATTCAACAGTGCGCATAATATTGCCTATTTTTATTATACTATTTCTAAAAAAAAATTACAAATGTTATTGACAATAAGCGACAATTTTGTTATATTTTAAATATAGGAAATGGAACAAGTTTTCTATGCTTGAAGATATTTTATATCTTCTTTTTTTATATAAAAACTACTCTAAAACATCTTTAGAAGTAGTCATTTCTTTTTTAAAGAAAACTAAATTTTCTTCTTCATCAATTGTTGCTAATAAAATATCATTTAATTCATAACCTTTTACTTTTAACTGTTGTTTTAACCAGCGTTCATCTTTTTTAATTATTTTTAAATTTTCTTCCATGACGCTTCCATCAATAATGATGTTTGCTAATATACCTTGCCTTGCTACTTTTTTATTAATGTCTTTTAATTTAGCGTTTTCATAGTCTGGTTTTGCCAAAATACTGAGTACTCCATTAGCCTCTAATATGGCATAATCTATTTGACTGATATCGAAATAACCATTTATTCGGCATTGCTCTAATAGATCGTTTACATCCATTTTAACTTTTTTCATATTATTATAAAGAATTTGTCCTTTTTGAATTATTATAGTAGGTACTCCATAGAAAAATCTTCTTATCCATATACTTTTCATAGAGATAAAAGATATTGCATAAGCAACTGTCCCAAAGACAGCCATTGCTATTATTCCATTTGTTTCATGTGATTCTAAATTAATAGTCATTTCAGCTGCAAAATTACCAATTGAGATCCCAATAACGTAATCAAATATACTGAGTTGGGAGATTTGTTTCTTACCAATTATTTTTGTAACTAAAAATAATGCTAAAATAGATATTAAACTTCTTAAAATTGTTTCCCATATTTCCATAATATCACCTATGTTTATTATTGGTAATATAGGTTTTTTTATACAAAAAAAGCATTAACTATCTTTTTTAGATTTTAATGCTTTCTTTTGTTCAAATACAACATTTGTTTTTAATACAAAAATTCCGACTATCAAAATTAATACTCCATATATAATATATCCTAATACCCTATCTTCTAGTACATATACTATTGACGCTATAGCAAAAAGAATATTTATAAAATAGATAATTAAAACAGTTTGAACTTGATTAAAATTTTTATTTAATAATTGATGATGAATATGAAATTTATCTGGTGTGGATATACTTTCACCTTTTATTACCCTTCTTAATATTGCAAATAAGGTATCCATTATTGGTATTGCTAATATTAATAACGGAATAATTAATGATGTCAACGTAACATTTTTAAATCCTAATAAAGCAATAACTGCGATTATAAAACCTAAAAACATTGATCCAGAGTCTCCCATAAATATGCTAGCGGGATGAAAATTGTGTACCAAAAAGCCTAAGGTTGACCCTAACATAACAAATGTTAATATTAAATCTAAACCTATATTATAGTTTAAACAAGCGATTATTCCGATTGTTGCAAAGTAAATAGCGCTTATTCCACCAGCTAGTCCATCTAATCCATCAATCAAGTTCATACAATTAATACATCCTAAAATAAAGAAAACTGTAATAGGATATGCAAATATTCCAAATTCAATATAAAGTCCAAAAGCTGATAATTCATTAATTAAAAGTTTTCCATAAAAGACAACAATTAAAGACGCTATTACTTGTCCTGTAAATTTTACTTTAGCAGGTAGTGGCCTAATGTCATCGATTACACCTGTTAATACAATTATAAAACTTCCTATTAATATTGAATTCATAATCGAACTTGGTGTTCCGAACATCATATAACCTAATAAAAAACCTAAAAAGATTCCTAATCCCCCTAATCTTGGAATTGGTTTTTTATGTACTTTTCTTTCATTTGGTATATCTAATGCTCCAATATGAACGGCTACCATTTTAATAAACGGTATTATAAACGTTACAAATAAAAAAGTTACTAAAACCATTGATAATATTCTTATTAATTCATCATTACTCATTTTATCACTCCATAAATATTATAACACATTTTAAAAAAACTCTTAATAGAGTTATTTATTTAATAAATATAAATTGTCTAATAGCATTCCAGTTCCTTCAGCCACACAAGTAAGTGGATTTTCAGCAACGAAAACTGGTACCTTTAATTCGTTTGATAATAGTTGATCAAAGCCATGAATTAAAGACCCTCCGCCAGTTAAAACAATTCCTTTATCGATTATATCGGCTGATAATTCGGGTGGTGTTTGTTCTAAAACTGTCTTTGTTGCATTGACAATTATATACACACTTTCTCTTAAAGCTTCTTCAATTTCATCAGAACAAATAGTTATTGTATGAGGAAGTCCTGTAACTAAATCTCTCCCTCTTACTTCCATTTTTTCTTTTCTTGATCCCGGAAAAACAGTCCCAACATTTACTTTTATTTCTTCAGCAGTTCTATCACCAATCAATAATTTATATTTTTCTTTAATAAATCTCAAAATATCGGCATCAAAAATATTTCCCGCTGTTTTAATTGAAGAACTAGTAACAATCCCTCCTAATGACAATATTGCAATATCTGTAGTACCTCCACCAATATCAATTACCATATTTCCACTAGGTTTAGATATATCCATTCCTGCTCCAATTGCTGCTATTTTTGGTTCTTCTTCTAAGTATACTTTCTTAGCTCCTGTTCTTTCTGCTGCTTCCTTGATAGCATTTTTTTCTACTTGGGTTATATCAGATGGACAACAAATAAGTATTCTGGGTCTCGAAAAAAAACTTCGACCATTTATTTTTCTAATAAAATAGTTAAGCATCATCTCTGTAATTTCAAAGTCGGCGATTACTCCATCTTTCATCGGTCTTATTGCTTGAACTTTACCAGGAGTTCTTCCTAACATGTCTCTTGCTTCTGAACCAACTGCTAAAGGTTTTCTTGTTTCAGAATCTATTGCAACAACACTGGGTTCATTCAACACTATACCTTGTCCTTTTATATAAATTAAAACATTTGCTGTTCCTAAATCTATTCCAATATCTTTTGCAAACATTGCTATACCTCCTGTCCACAATATTATAACATATTTTTTCTATATTTAATAGTTGAATTACTTTAAATTTAAATACTTTTTTTTAGTTGATTCGCCACCTCTTATGTGTCTTACATTTATATGATATTTTAATATATCGTCAACTTTTTTATATAATACCTTATCTATTTCTAAAAGTCTTTCATGTAAATCCTTGTGAACAGTACTTTTGGAAACTGAAAAAACGGTGGCTATTTTCCTTACTGTGTCGTTCGTTTTAATAATATAATCTGCCTCATCAAGAACTCTTTTCATAATCATAGAATTCATAGTTCACCTCTAGTAAAGTATATAGAAAAACGAATTCTTTATACCTAAAAAAGAGAATTGATTTTACAATTCATCTATAGACTTATCATAATAATCTTCTGGGTTAACATTTTCTGAATTTATGATCAGTTCGAACATTAAATGATTTCCCAAATCTTTATTCATGTTTGAAGTTCCACTTTTTCCAATTATCTGACCTTGTTTGATAGTTGCATCTTTTTCAACAACAACTTCACTTAGGCTTTGGTATATGCTTATTACATTGGGGCTATGTTCAATTTGAATTATATATCCTAATATATCATCTTTTTTTGTATCAATAACTTTGCCATCCAATATTGAAACGACATCAAAAGTATTTCCATTACCATAACAAATTGCTGTCGATTGAATATAAGTTCCTTCATAAAAAAATAATGATTTTTCTTGTTCTTGTAAACTATCATCCTTTTCATAGAAATCCCTTAATATTTTTACTGAATTATCTAAATATGGCTTTATAATGTTTTTAGAAGATGCTATAACAGGTATTTCTTCTTCAAAAATTGTCTTATTCACATAAATATAATCCTTATCTTTTGTAAACGTTGCTTCCATAAGTGCTAATTCAACAAAATATAATATTCCAACAAACATAATAATTCCAACAGTATAAATCCCTAAAATTTGCCTTCTTTTTAATTTATTATTGCTCATAATTTCACCTCTAATAAAAGTATTTACTTTTTTTAAAGATTTATACTATAAATTTTTTATTTCGACACCTTGATAATA
>JAQUGJ010000006.1:0-20249 GCA_028684255.1 Bacilli bacterium
TGCCACTTTTTTCCATTAAAAAATTATCTAATCTTTTACTTTTATCATTATTACTTACTTGATAATTCATTTTTTTCTCCTTTTAACATTTTAAGTATTATTATAGCACTTGATAATACTATACATATATCTGCAAAATTAAATATTGGAAAATAATATTTATAAAATACTAATCCGATATAATCTATAACATATCCTAAAGCAATACGATCTATGAAATTACCTAATATACCACCTATTAATAAGGCATATAAAATAGTTTCATGTTTTTCTAAATCCTTTTTCTTTATAAAAGAAAAATAGATGAAAAATAATGCTAAAATTGTTATTAATATTAAAATATCTACTTTACCACTAAAAATACTCCAAGCAGCACCAGTATTTTTAACAAAAGTGAAATAAAGAAATTTTTCAATTATAAAAATATAGTTGTTTTCACTAAAACTATTAATTATCATATATTTTATTATTTGATCAATTAATATAAATATTATTGTCAATATTAATAATTTCTTTTTCATCTTTTCACCTTTATATATTATAACAAAAAAATAACACATTTTAAAGTGCTATTTTTCTTGAATTGTAAGTTCAATTCTTAATCTTATGTTATTATTTCTAGATAATCTTGCTTCATAAGTAATACCATCTTTTTCATAAGTTGAAACAGCATCTATATTTTGCCATAAATAATCGTATATTTCACCAAAATCGTCATGATTAGTTGTTTTAGTATTAATATATAGTGCATATTTGCCAGGGCTTAAAGAACTTATATCAATACTATTTTCGTACCATGCTTTAGTTTTTACAAAACCATCTGATTCTGCAAAAGAAACGGTGTAAGGACCATTATTAATATAGCCTAAATTTTTACTTATTCTTGCAAAAGTAGCAATATTTTCAAAAACTAAATTTCTTACAACTGTTGCATTTTTTCCATAATCAGCACCATATGAATGAGATGTACCTTTAATATTTAAAATATTATTAGTTAATCCAATTGAATATAATTGATTAAATAAATTATATAATTTGTTATTCTCATTGTATGATAATAAGCCTTCACTTCTTACAAATAATTCAATCGGAATTCCTCTTGCACCGTAATTATTTCTTAAATAATAACCTTTATTACCTTCTTTAAACTTTCCAATTAATGATGTATTAAAGAAAGGATTAGAAATTTTAATTTTAGACTCAGTATTTCCAGTTCTTCCTCTTACATAAAGTGTATAATCACCATCTGGAAGTATTCCAATATCAGCACTTAATTTAAACCATGATTTATTATTTCCAATAGAATTAAATGGAATATTAGATAACCAGCGTTCTAATTTAATAATTGTTAAATTACCATTATATTGGTTTTCAAACACTATTTCGTATATTATATTTGTACTATCTTTAATAGTTATACCATCAATATTTAAAAATCCTTCAATGTCTAGTTTTTTACTATTAGTGTTAAATTTTAATTTTTCAACATTTAGATAACCACCTTTTGATATATAATCAATTTCTTCAACAGTTACATTTACAATTAAAGAAGTTTCTTGATTATCTAAATCAGTTACATAATACGTTAAGGTATAACTTCCGGGTTTAGTTAGGTCTACTAATGAACTATCATAAGTAATTCTACTATTTATATCGCCATCTTCCTTATCAGTTGCTGTAACATTTTTCTTATAATCGATGATACTATTTTGTTTTACATTAATATTTGAAGCTTTGATAGTTGGATATTCGTTATTAATAACTGTTACTGTTCTAACATAAGTTTCTGCTTTATTTAATAATGGATCAGTAACATCATAATATATTTTGTAAATACCAGTTGTTTTAATCATGTTTTCTAAAGTAACTTCAACATCGGTATAATCTTTAATATAATATGTTAACTCATCTTTTAAATCATCATCTGATATTATTTCAACATTTAATTTAGGATCAAAAGATTTTAATGTAGGGATTGCAGTATCTTCTACTCTGATAATAGGAATATCACCTTTAGCAACTGTTAATTTTTGAGTTACAGTTTTAGAAAAATTACTATTATCTGTTACTGTATAATAAATGTCATAATCACCAGGAACCAAATAATCAACTTTGCTATCATCTACCATAATTCTATCAGTTAAATTTCCATCTTCAATATCAGAAGCAGTTGTTCCTTCTAATAAGTCAATTGTCTTACCTTGATTTACTGCTTTATCAGTAGCAGTTATCGAAGGTTGATTATTACTAACATATAAATCAGTTGCAAGTACATAACCATAGCTTTTATCGAAAGAATAATTTGTTGCTGCAATTTTTTGATCATTATCTAAAGCTGGATCTGTGAAAACTCTATAAAATTCTTTATGATTAACCGTTACTTTATCAGTTACAATAAAAGGAACATTCATTAAAGTATAAGTAACACCATCTTTAGTTCTTTTTGTTTGATATATTACATCAGAATTAATATCTGGTCTTTTATAGATACTTACTAAACGATTACTATTTTTAATACCTAAAGTATTAGCATTATAATCAAGTTTTCCATATATTTTATCTTTATCATATGTGTCTGAAGCTGCTTTTTCACCCCAATATGGATCTGATGCATACATAACACCCATACCACTTTGTTTATTTCCATAATGCCCGCCAGCATATCTAGAATCAGTAGGAATAGAATATCCATATTTGCTGTTTTCAGAACCACCAGTTACTTTAGCATAATCTAAAATAGATTCACGAACAGTTTCATATGACCTTGCATTTAAACAAGGTTGACTATCACTCGCACCCATTCCAAATATATTATTCTTAGCCCATGCTATTCCACTTGTACCTTTAGCAGATTCACTAGCAGCCTTAGAGAATGCTAAAAAAGCATTAACACCATAAGTTTTTTGAGCTTCGATGAAATATTCACCAGTTTTATACATAACAGACAAATTATTACGATTAACACCAGAAATAAAATTACAAGTATTAGTAACATATTCAACTAGAGGATCTGGTGCACCAGTCATTCCCCAATCATTTTCAATAATGGCATCAAAGGTATCTTTGGTATATCCAGATACAGAATGACCTGGTAAGTATTGAAAATATGCATAAAAAGGTGTATCTAAATTAAGTGATTGATTATAATTATCATTTTTATAATCTTCTAACATTTTTAAAATATCATTATAAAAATAATTCCCATCAAAACTAAAATATTTAAATCCAGATTTAGTTAAATATGATGGTGCTTTTTCCAATGCTTTACTGAATGTTTGATATGTACCTGTTATATTTTGAGTACCAACATAATGAACAATTTCGTCGCCATCTTTTTGGTATCTAGTCATTATATCATCTCTATATGTTAGATTAACATAATCACTTGCAAGATAACCATAATAAGTAGTACCAGAAATTATACATTTAGAATATAACCATTTTCTAGTTGATGGAGATGTTTCTTCAACTGTTCGTGAAGTATATACCGTACATGTTGTGTTATAAGGAACCAATGTTACTGCTGTACTAGTAGTATTTGGTTCTTGTCTTAAAAACAAACCAGCAGTAGCAGTAACCCTTCCCATTGGAGTATAATACATTGAAATAGGTAAGATTTTTACATTACTTTTTTGTGTCCAACCAACAAAACTACTCATTTTTAATTTAACAGTATCATAGTTTATATTATAATCAATAAAGGCTGCATCTTTCCCCCATCTTCCATTAAAATAAGTAAATGCACCTGTTCTATTTGCATTTGTATATAAATTTCTTGTCGTATCTTCTTTTGCGATATCAAAAACACCATTTGTATATTGATAATGACTCATTCGCAATAAAGCATATTTAGCATTGATAATTTCATTATTTCTTTTTATAACAGCAACCTTAGTTAAAGTTGATTCTAAAGAATTCATCTTAGTAAGAGCTTCATTATAAGTAGAATGACAACTTACTGGTACATCTGCATCAAAATATGTATATGCTACTAAAAAAGAGGAACAATCACTTAATTCCTCTGCACTAACAGAAAAATATGGCAAAAAATTTACAAGTAAAATAGCAATAACTAATAACATTTTTGATACTTTATTCATTTTTACCACCACCTACATTCTAATTATATCAAAAAAACAAGTATATTTATAGGTTTAAAAAGGATTTTTACAAATTTTTACGAAAAAAAGGAAACCGTAATCCTACGAGTTTCCAATTGTATTAGAACTCACTAATACATTACTATTATATTCAAATTAATAATAAAAATACATTATTCTTGCAATTTTTTTTAAAAATGATAGAATAATACATTAACAGAGGTGTTTTATGAAAAAAAATGACAAATATAATATAAAAAAAGATTTAAAAGATGCTTTTAATGATTTAAAGAGCCCTAAAACATTCAAAAAACAAATTCCAAACTTATTGACTGCATCTAGACTATTTGCCCCATTAATTATTGTTCCTTTAGCAATTTCAGGCAATTTGTTAGCTGCCACAATTGTTGTATGTGCAACAGCTGCAACAGACGGCTTGGATGGTTTTTTTGCTAGGAAACTTAATGTTAAAAGTAGATTAGGAGAAAACTTAGATGCATTTTCTGATAAAATGTTTACTTTAGGTATTACGCTACCTTTAGTTGCTTTCAACCCTATTCTTTTAATAAACTTGGGTTTAGAGGCATTAATCTCTAAAATAAACATCGATGCTAAATTAAAAAACGCTGATGTTAAAAGTAGTATCATCGGAAAAGCAAAAACAGTTGTTTTATTTATGTTGTTAAGTGCTAGTTATTTAAGTTTAACAGTCCCAATTAAAGCCTTTATTATTCCTACTTTAATTGCTTCGACATCACTACTTCAAACTGGAGCAATTATAGATTATAAGATTACTAATAATAAAAAAATAAAACAAGGTGAAACTAAAAAAATTGAACAACAAGAAATAAAAGAGAACGAAAAAAAAAATAACAATGAATTGGAAAAAGAAAAAAATATTTTGTTAAGTATAAAGAAAAGTTTAGAAAATGAAATAGTAGAAGATAAAGAAAAGGTTTTATCTTATAAAAAAAAGAGTTAGTTGATTTTTTCAATTAACTCTTTAAAATTAGTAACAATTTTATCGGTTTTTATTTTAATGGTATTATTCTTCATAATATAACCATCAAATTCCTCTATCATCGAAACATCGTTTACAGCATCCCCTACTGTAATAATCTTTCCTTCTAGATTATAATTTTCAATTAAAAATTTTATACCATTTGATTTTGAATTACAAACATTAGTAATATTTATCCAGCTTCTACTTAAATATCCAAATATATTAGGATATTTTTTTGTAATTTTATTTAATAGATATTTGGCTTTCTTTCGATCGCTAATTTTACAGATTACAGCATTCGCACTTACTTCATAATCTTTTAAATAATTAGTTGTATCATCAATATAAACCTCAAAATTATATTCTAATAAATCTTTAATAATCATTTTAGATGTATTTAAATCAATATCTTTTCTATAGATTAATTTAAAATCATAATCATATATAGCAGAACCATCCTTGCAAATATAAAAATCACATTTCAAATTTACTTTTTCTAATTCCTTTTTTAAACTTCCTATATTTCTTCCTGTAGCAATAATAAATTTATTACCTTCTTTTATAAACTTTTTTATACATTTTATATTATCTTCATAATAAGAATTTAATAATGTTGCATCAAAATCACTTACTAATATTTTCATTTTAACTCCTTAGATAATTTTAAATTAGTATTAGCTAATTCTTCGATAGCTATCAATTTATTATTAAGTGCATCTTTTATTTTAATTTTACTACCATTAACTAAATATACTTCGTCGACACTAGAGCATTCAACTTTGTATTTATATTCTTCATCTTCATATAAATCTTGTTTAATACCTGTACAAGATGTTGAAAAATTAAAAATATCATAACCATTAACATGTCCGAAATATTCATAATCTTGAAAGTTATTATTCTTATATCTATTTAATACATTGATATTTTTATATGAATAGACATCTTTATATATTTTATTAATATAATCAAAACTAAATACATAATCTTTTTCATTCATATTAATTAAAACCTTTTTAACATCTCTTACAATGTTAAAGATAAGCGCTGATGACTCTTCTAATTGATAATATGGAATATAGACATATTCTTCTGAATTATCTATATTTAAGATTAAAGTATCGTCCTCAATTTTATAATCTTTTAAATATCCTGCAATTGGGGTATAATAAATAACATTTTCAATTCTACTATCAACTAAAGAAATACCTTTATCATCTTCAATATTATAATAGTTATTGCTTTGATATAGCCATTTTGAAGGTATTAAAAATAAATACGGCGCTGTTATAATTGCTATTAAAAGTGCTAAAAAATTACGATTTTTTAAATCTAATTCTTTAAAACAATATTTTTTATTTAATATATAAATTAATAAAGCACTGATAAAAATTGCAATTATAATTATTATAAATGCAAATATATTACTGAAAGGATCTTGAGAAATTGCATTCATAACATCATTAAATCTATCACTTTGAATCGTTGTAGTTAACAATAACAATAAAGATCCAATTATATCAGAAAAAAATCCTATTATTACTATCTTTATTATGTTTTTACTATATACCTCTTTCTTATTAGAAAGCTTTAGCATATACATTCCAAGTAATAATACTAAACTATCAATAATGAAATTCCCAGGTATTAAAATAAGAACAATTGGCGGAAAAAGAATAATAAACCATATTGGAAATAAAATATTGTAATATTTTTTCATTAAATCACCATTTTCATTATATCAAAAATATTCAAACAAAAAAACCCATAAAGGGTTTTTTCTACATCATATCTTCTAACTCGTTACAAGTGCAGGATACTTTTTGTTTAATGGCGTCCATAACTGGTTCATTGTATCTGTTATATAAAATAACCACCCCAGCACCGACCATCATTAAACCAAGACATTTCATCATTTTCATCTTATCACCTCATGTTAGAAAATGTATATTGTATGCATACAATAATATTTTGTATTATTTTCTAATTATTATACAAACAACTAATTATTTTATCTAATAATGATGTTTTTCTTATATATTCGTTATTATTTTCAACAGCATAAATAAAAGCATCTGGATTTCCAACAATAATAAGTTTTTCTTTTGCTCTAGTAATTGCTGTATAGATTAATTTGCGATAAAGCATTCTACGATAATTTAGACTAATCGGTAAAACAACAATTTCAAATTCACTTCCTTGTGACTTATGAATACTAATTATATAAGCATGTTTTATTTTAACTAAATCTTTTAAATTATATTTTACAGATATACTATCATAATCAATAAACACTTCCGTTTTATTTTCATTATGCACAATTTTTTTTATGACACCAATATCACCATTATAGATATTTTCGTCAGGCATATTAGTTAATTGAATTACCTTATCATTTTCACGGTAAATAACATCACCATATTTTATTTCATTCTTTTTTACTTCTTTAGGATTAAACAATCTTTGTAATTCGACATTTAGCTTATCTATACCATGTTCTCCCATATACATTGGTGCCATTAATTGGAATTTTTTATAATCTTTTTTCTTACTGATTATTTGTTCACATATTTTTTTTAAGCTTCCTGTTATATCGTTTGCTTTAAAAAATTGATAATCACTTTTAGATTCTAAAAAATTAGGACTTAATTCATTTAAATTAATCTCATTTGCTAAAGTAGCAATATAAGAATTTTCATCTTGACGATATAAATACTCTAATTTAACAGTATCTATAATATTAGAATCGATTAAATCTTTTAATACTTGTCCAGGTCCAACGCTTGGTAATTGATTATAGTCCCCTACTAAAATCAATTTAATATTATTTGTTAATCCTTTTAAGAGATTTGAAAAAAGTTCGGTATCTAACATACTAGCTTCATCAACAATAATTAAATGACTAAAATCAGGATTATATTGATTAACGGCAAATTCATCTGTTTCTTTATTCCATTTTAAAAATCTATGAATTGTCATCGCTGGTAATAAAGTAGATTCACTCATTCTTTTACTAGCTCTTCCCGTAGGCGCTAATAAAGCAATGCGATCAACTAATTCATCATAAGACAATTTATTTATTTGACTATATATTTCAACAATAGCTTTAATAATAGTAGTTTTCCCTGTTCCAGGGCCCCCAGTTATTATGAGCAAATTATTACTAAGTGCTTTTTTTATGGCTTCTCTTTGTTTATCATTATATTTTATATCGTTATTATTTTCTAAAAAATCAATATAATTATTAACATTTTTATTATTTTCAGTTTCCTTAGTTGAAAAAAATACAATTTTTTTAGCAATATAATCTTCTGAATCCCAAAGATTGTTTAAATAATATCTTTTATTTGAGTATTTAAGCATATTTTCTTCTATTAATTCATCTAAATAATTACCTAACTCTTCTAAAGTAATACTTATGTTTAAATTATTGTTTAAAGCCATTAAAATATCGTTATTTTCAGTACAAGTATCACCATTTTGATAACAAATATTTCTTATAACATAAATAATACCTGCTTTAATACGTCTTTTATCTAAATCTTCAATTTCTAACTTTTGTCTTATTCGATCTATTTTAATAAAATCAATGGTAGCACCATCAATAACATCATAAATATTATTATTTATTTTATCCATTGTTTCTTCTTTATATACACTGTAAATCGTCAATGCATCTTTTAAAGGTATTCCTAATTCTGTAATAAATACAATCGTCTGATGGCTGTTTTCATAGTTATATAAGGTATTATAGATTGTATCTATCTTCTTATCAGATAATTTAGGAATTAATTTTAAAACACCTTTATCTTTTAATATTTTAGAAATTGCATCTACTCCTAATTCATCAACAATTTTGCTAGCAATTTTAATTCCAATTCCTGGAAACAATTCAGAAGATAAAAACTCAATTATACCACTTTTATCTTCTGGTTTTACTCTTTCATATTCAGTTACTTGATATTGAACTCCATATTTAGGATGAATAATTAAATCTCCATACAAAAAATAGTTATCATCTTCATTTAACTCATAAAAATAACCAGTAAATGTAATAGTTTTATTAATATAGTCGTTTAAAGTTTCATCATTTGTTTCACGAATTTTAAATAAACCAATTATATAATTACTAGATTTATATATAGCTTTTCGATAATTACCTTTTATATATTTTTTCATCTTTTCACCTTCTTAATTATAACTTTTTTTATATAAAAAAACAAGTTACTATGTAACCCGTTACTTCTTTAATTGATTATTTCTGCAATGCAATAAGGATAACTGATTTTGTTTATAATACATTTAACTTCTTTATGTAGCATTGATTTTAAACCAGTAGCTTTAATCATTAAGTAATTACCAGTGTGTCCTATTAAAAATCCATCTGTATAAACTTCTGGTATAAAAATAACTGTTTCATTTAAAAATTTATTAAAATATTTTGTTTCTAAATTTTTAGACATCTCAATTAATTTTTTTACGCGTTCTTTTTTAACTTTTTCATCTACTTGATTATTCATTTTATCTGCTAAAGTATTTTTTCTTCTTGAAAAAGGAAAAACGTGAATTTTGCTAAAATTAATTTTATTAACAGTTTCGATAGTCTCTTTAAACAATTCTTCGGTTTCACCTGGAAAACCAACAATAATATCGGTAGTTATAGAAATATCAGGTCTTACTTTTCTTATTTGCTCAATTCGATCATTAAAGTACTTTTTATCATATTTTCGATTCATCGCTTTTAAGATAGAATCAGATCCGCTTTGTAATGGAATATGAATATGATCTACTAAAATTTCACTTTTATTAAAAACTTCTAAAACTTCATCACTTATTTCATTTATTTCAATTGAAGAAATACGAATACGTTTTAAACCATCTATTTTAATTAAATCATTTAATAAATCGCTGAAATTATAATCTTTTAAGTAATAATGTCCAGTATGAATTCCGGTTAATACTATTTCTTGATGACCATTTTTAATTAAGGATTTAGCTTCTTCAAAAATGACATCTTTATCCTTACATCTTACTTTACCCCTTGCATAAGGAATAATGCAATATGTACAAAAATTCTCACAACCATCTTCTATTTTAATATAAGCTCTTGTTTTATCAAAATTATTTAATTGCATATCTTCAAATGAAGTATCATTGATGTTTTTTACATCGACTAAAGATTTATATTGCTTTATATAGTCTGCAATCTTACTTTTACCAATATTACCAATAACAATATCAGCTTCGATTAATGAAGGATCAATTTGACTTAAACAACCAGTAACTACTAATAAAGAATTTGGATATTTTTTTTTAATAGATCTGATTAATTTTAATCCTTTTTTATCGGCAGTATTAGTTACAGTACAAGTATTAATTATATGAATATCAGCTTCTGTTTCATAAATATAGCCGTTTTCTATCATGTTTTCTTTCATAATGTTGCTTTCATATGCATTTACCTTACATCCTAATGTGTGGATATAGAATTTCATAAATTTTTGCGAAGATCTTTTAAAGAATTTAAGAAATCTTCATCCTTTTTCACTTCTTTAGGAATCGGCCTTATATTTAAAGTTTCTTCTAAATCATAATTCTGATTTAAAGAAGGTTCTAAAGAAAGAACTTCAATTTCTTCTTTTTCAATTATTGAATCTAATGATAAAACTTCTGATTTTGGTGAGATATTTTTTTCTTCCCTACTCATATAGACCGGTTCTTCATTAGTTACTGGTTGTTTAGGTCTTTGCTCATCATAAGTCATTCGTCCAAATATAGGAGATATAACTTCTGAATTCATAAATTTAGATTCAGATGTATTATTTTGATTACTAATTAAATCAATATTTGTCTTTAATATTGTAGATAACTCATCTTCATTGGTATTTTCTTCTATTACTTCTTGTGAAACTTGTTCTTGATTATTGCTTTTTGCTTCTAAAAGTTCCTTATAACTAATAATTGCTTTAGCCTCTTGCTCTTCTTCAAAAGAAGGAACACGAACTTCTTGTTTTTGTTCTAAATCTTTTTGCATTACTTCTAAAAGTTCTTCAATATTATCTTTTTGATTTTTTGTTTTAATGTTTTTTTTCTTTGGTTTGAAAAATAAAAATAAAAAGATAACTAAGGCTATGATTAATATTAAAGACAATATTAAAAATAAATAGTCTTTAAATTCTAAAAATTTAATAAATTCTAATTTTTCTAACATAACATCACTCCATCATTTCATAATCCAATATACTTAGTATATACAAAGGTACAGTTTCTACCCTCATGATTCTTTTTCCTAATGAAACACTTATAAATCCAATTTCATTTAAGTATTGTTCTTCAGAAGAAGAAAGCCCACCTTCTGGACCAATTAACACAATTATTTTATCATAATTTTTATTATTGGTCAAAAAACCTTTGATTAAAAAAGAACTATTAGTACTACATACTAGTTTTGTACCTTCTAAATCTTTTAACTCCTTAAAATTACTTATTTTTTCAATTGAAGGAATAGTATTGCGTTTAGATTGCTCACTAGCCTCTTTACAAATCCTAGCCCAACGCTCTATTCTTTTAATCTCTTTTTTATCATCTAAAACTACTTTACTTCTTTCCATTCGAACTGGAATTATAGTATCTACTCCTAATTCAGTAGCTTTTTGTAATACATAATCCATTTTAGATTCAATTAATAAAGGTAATACTAAGGTTATTTTTAAGTTGTTTTTAATATTATTATTAATTTTTTCAATAA
This sequence comes from Bacilli bacterium, assembly GCA_028684255.1. Lineage (GTDB taxonomy): Bacteria > Bacillota_I > Bacilli_A > RF39 > UBA660 > CAKOQQ01. The sequence goes on from JAQUGJ010000006.1 coordinate 11,852, forward strand.
TTTCAACATTATTATTATTATATTTACAAATATACAATTCTTGGTTATAGACAACTTCTATATTTTGTCCTCTCTTCATTCTCATTACAACTTTCATATGATATAAATCATTATCATTCATAATAAAAAAATTATTATTTTTATTTTGTGCAAAATATCTTTGCATAATATCACCATCTAAATTATAACAAAAAAACATATATATTACTATATGTTTTTTTAATCAATGATAATTATTCTCTATATTTATTTAATACTGAGTCAACGTTATTTATTTGTAATTTGTTGTTTTCAATTAGTTTATCAACTGCGTCTATTTTAACAACTTTTTTATCTAAAAATAGATCTAAAGCCTCTAAATTAAATGCATTTGGATTATTTTGACCTTTATATTTAGTCATCATTCCATTTATATCATCTGCTACTTCTACAGCACTACCAATCATCTCTGATAAAACTGGAGTACTATTTAATATTTCAGTACGATATTTTGATTGATTAATTACATTCATATTGAAGAATGGTAGTGTTAGAAAATATGCTACTACAAACACAACTAAATAACCTTCAATAAATCCTAAGACAATTCCTAACAATTTAGATGGAATTCCAAATATAAAAGTTGCGTTTAAAACTCCTTGTAGGAAACCTGAAAATAATTGTAATATCTTTACTATTGCTAATAAGATTGATAACACAAAAAGAAATGCAATTACTTCATATAAAAGAATATTCATTACAGTTACACCTTTTAAAGCTCCTGAGAATTCAAAGAAAGGTGCAAAACCATATAGCCAACCTGATATTGTATTTTTCAAAGAAAAAGCTATAACAACTGATAAAATAAATCCTACAACTGTAACTAACTTGTAGAAAAATCCTCTTTGCCAACCACCTACGGCTGCCCATATTAAATATATAACTATTAGTGCATCTAAAACATTTATACCCATAAACTCACCTTACCTAGTTCGATTATATCATTTAAAGAAAAAAAAAGAAAGTTTTTTTTGTTATTTTGTGCTAAAATATATATGGAGTTGATTTTATGACCATTACTCTTAAAGTAAGTGATAAAGTAAAAGAAGAGATGTCAAAATTTTATAGTGACATGAAAAGACCAAAAACACCTGCTTATGCCGAGTTTCAAGCTGACAGTGCAGATACTGTCGTAACGCTTTATTCATCTGGTAAAGTAGTGTTTCAAGGCTCTAATGCTGATATTGATGCCAATTTATGGTGTGATATGGAAAAAAAGCTAAATCCAGGCAAAAAAATTGAAATGACTAATAGTGAAGATAAGAAAAAAGAAAAAACCGAAAATTTATTCGACCGTAAACTTTACTATTCTTCTAGTATTGGATCAGATGAAGTAGGAACTGGAGATTATTTTGGACCTATTGTTGTTACAGCTGCTTTTGTTAGTAAAGGTGATATCAATTGGTTAGAAGAAATTGGTGTTAAAGATTCCAAAAAATTAACCGATGAAAAAATTATTCAAATTGTACCTGTAATTATTAAGAAGATTCCTTATAGTAGTATTATTCTATCTAATAAAGAATACAACGAAAAATATAGTGAAGATATCAATATGAATAAAATAAAGGCAATTTTACACAATAAAGTTTTATTAGATCTGAAAACTAAGATAAAAGATTATGACTATATCATAGTTGACCAATTTGCAAAAGAATACGTCTATTATAACTATTTAAAAAATGCTAAAGATGTATGTCGCAATATTAAATTTATTACTAAAGGTGAAAGTAACTCTTTAGCAGTTGCTACAGCTTCTTTAATTAGTAGATACATTTTTATCAATAAATTTGATAAATTAGGTGAAGAAATGGATATGTTTTTATTAAAAGGTGCCTCTCCTAAAGTAGATGAAGTTGGTGTTAGAATAGTAGAAAAATATGGTTTTGATAAACTTAAAGATGTTGCTAAATTAAATTTTAAAAATACCGATAAAATTAAAGAAAAATTAAATGAAAAATAAAAAAACACTTATTAGTGTTTTTTTTAATCCATTAATTCTTGTTCTAATGTTTCTAAAGGTTCTTCTTTTAATAATTCGTTTTCTAAATCATAATTAGTATTACGATATTTGTTTGAACCTGTACCTGCTGGTATAAGTTTACCAATTATTACATTTTCTTTTAAGCCATGTAATTCATCAACTTTTCCATATATAGCAGCATCAGTTAAAATTCTAGTTGTCTCTTGGAATGAAGCTGCAGATAAAAATGAATCAGTTTCTAATGAAGCTTTAGTTATACCTAATAAAACAGGTTTACCATTAGCAGGATTTTTACCTTCGAGAATTAATTGTTTGTTAATTTTAGTAAATTCATAAATATCTACCATTGTACCTGGTAAAAAATAAGAGTCTCCTGAAATAACAATTTTAATTTTTGAAATCATACGTTTTGCAATAACTTCAATATGTTTATCATTAATGTCTACACCTTGTGAAGAATAAACTTTTTGAATTTCTTTTAAGATATATTGTTGAACTGTAATTGGATCAGTTACTACTAATAATTCTTTTGGACTTATTGCTCCATATGTTAATCTTTCACCAGATTTTACTTCTTTATTAACTACAATATTATCAACTAATTTTACACCATATTGAGTAGTATGTTCTCTTGTTTCAACATCGTTTTTGATAGTAATAACATATTTACCACTATCTTCTTCAATCTTAGTAATAACACCATTAATCTCTGCAATTGTCGACTTACCTTTACCTTTTGGATTACGAGCTTCAAATAACTCTTGAACTCTCGGTAAACCTTGAGTAATGTCGTCAGATCCGGCAACACCACCAGTATTGAAAGTACGCATCGTTAACTGAGTTCCTGGTTCACCAATAGATTGTGCTGCCATTATTCCAACTGCTTCCCCTACTTCAACGATTGAACCAGTTGCTAAATTCTTACCATAACATTTAGAACAAACACCACGAGATGATTTACAAGTTAGTAGAGTTCTAATTGCTACTTTTTTAACACCTGCTGCAATTATTTTATCAGCAATCTGATCAGTTATATAAACATTGCGATCAACAATTAATTCATCTGTTTCTGGATTAATAACCTTCTTACTAGTAAATCTACCAGTAATACGATTTTTTAAAGATTCGATAACTGAACCATCTTTTTCTTCAACGAAAGCTTCAGCTACAATACCTTGATCAGTACCACAATCTTCTTCTCTTACAATAATATCTTGTGATACATCTACTAAACGACGAGTTAAGTAACCAGCATCAGCAGTTTTTAATGCCGTATCAACAGCACCTTTTCTAGAACCATGTGTTGATAAGAAGAATTCAGATATTGATACACCTTCACTAAATGAAGATAATACAGGAATTTCAACATATCCGCCACTTGGTTTAGCGAATAATCCACGCATACCAACTAATTGTGTTTGTGAATTTATGTCACCACGAGCTTTACTCATCATCATTATTGATACCGAATTGTCAACATCTGCTTCGACAATCTCTTTAACTTCTTTTTGAATTTTATTTCTTGCACCTTGCCAAATTTCTACTACTTTTTCATATCTTTCACGATCAGTAATTAAACCTCTTTTGAATTGTTTGTTTATTGTATCTACTAATGCTTGTGATTCTTTTACAATTTCAGGTTTTAATTTACTTTCTTTTAAATCACTTATAGCGATTGAGATACCTGATAATGTAGAATATTTAAATCCTAAATCTTTTAATTTATCAAGCATTATAGATGTTTCAGTAGTATGATATCTCTTATAAATTTGGGCAATTATCTTTCCTAAAACCCCTTTATTGAAAGCTTCTAATAAAGGCATATTTTTAATTGCTTCTTTAATATCAGTTCCTTGTTTTAAAAAATATTTACTTGGTATCATTCCTTCAATATTTTCTGTACTACTATCATTAATGTATTGGAAAGTATCTGGAAAGATTTCATTAAACTTTAATTTACCTACAGTAGTCACTAAATACTTATCCATAAATTCATCTGGAAAAATTTTGTATTTAAATGATTTTGTAGGAAGTGCTATTCTAGTATGAAGTGTAATTTCATTTCTTTCATATGCCATTAAAGCCTCATTTTGATTTTTAAACAATCTTCCTTCACCAGGTAAACCTGCTTTTTCAATTGTTAAATAATAGTTTCCTAATACCATGTCTTGTGATGGAGTAACGATTGGTTTTCCATCCTTTGGACTTAAGATATTATTAGCACCTAGCATTAAAATTCTTGCTTCTGCTTGTGCTTCTTCACTTAAAGGAACGTGAACAGCCATTTGATCTCCATCGAAGTCAGCATTGAAAGCTGCACATACTAGTGGATGTAATCGAATACTTCTACCTTCGATTAACTTAGGTTCAAACGCTTGAATTCCTAATCTATGTAATGTTGGGGCACGGTTCAATAATATTGGATGTTCTTTAATTTTTTCCTCAACTATATCCCATACTCTATCATCTTGATTTTCAATCATTCTTTTAGCTGCTTTTATATTTGATGCAATTTCTTTAGTAACTAAACCATTTATTACATGTGGTTTAAATAGCTCTAAAGCCATTTCTTTTGGTATACCACATTCATACATTTTTAAATTAGGGCCAACTACGATAACTGAACGACCAGAATAATCAACTCTTTTACCAAGTAAGTTTTGACGGAAACGACCTTGTTTACCTTTTAACATACTTGAAAGTGATTTTAATGGTCTATTACCAGCACCTGTAATGTTTCTTCCTCTTCTACCATTATCGAATAAAGCATCAACAGCTTCTTGAAGCATACGCTTTTCGTTTTGAATAATGATTGAAGGTGCACCTAAATCAATAAGTTTTTTCAAACGGTTATTTCTATTTATTACTCTTCTATATAAATCATTTAAGTCACTAGCGGCAAATCTACCACCATCTAATTGAATCATAGGTCTCAATTCTGGTGGAATTACAGGTAGTGCATCAATAATCATCCACTCTGGACGATTTTTTGATTTTGCAAAACCATCTAATACATCTAATCTTTTAATTAAACGAATTCTTTTTTGACTTGCAGTATCTTTTATTTCATCAATATCTGATTTGATAATCTCTACTTCTTTTTCAAGATCAACTTGTGTCAATAATTCTTTTATAGCTTCAGCACCCATACCTACTCTGAAAGAATTACCATATTTTTCATAATAAGCGCGATATTCTTTATCACTTATTGTTTGTTTTTTTTCTAAAGGAGCTGGTCCTGGATCTAAAACAACATAAGATATAAAATATAATACTTCTTCTAAATCTCTAGGTGACATATCTAATACCAGTCCCATACGAGAAGGTATTCCTTTAAAGAACCAAATATGTGAAACCGGAGTAGCGAGTTCGATATGACCCATTCTTCCACGTCGAACTTTGCTTCTAGTAACTTCTACTCCACATCGATCACAAACGATATTTTTGTATCTTAATCTTTTATATTTACCACATGAACATTCAAAATCTTTTGTAGGTCCAAATATTTTTTCACAAAATAGACCATCACGTTCAGGTTTTAAAGTACGGTAGTTAATAGTTTCAGCTTTCTTTACTTCTCCATAAGACCAAGAGCGAATTTTTTCGGGTGAAGCAATAGCAATTCTTAATCCTTCAAAATTATTTACATCCATTACTTATCGCTCCCTTCTAAATCTGTATCATCTATATCTTCAGGAAAATCTTCTTCATACTCCTCTAATTCCTCTTCATATTCACTTGTTTCTTCTATTGGTTCTTCTTTAACTACTTCTGATTGTTCAAATTCTTCTGTTGAAACGAAGTCATCTTTATCATAATCTTCTAACTCTCTTAGTTCTAAGAATTCGCCATCTTCATTTTTAATCGTTATATCTAACCCAAGTGCTTGGAATTCTTTAATAAGAACTCTAAATGATTCAGGAATTCCTGATTTAGGAATTGGTTGTCCTTTAACAATAGCTTCATATAATTTTACACGACCAACGACATCATCAGATTTTACAGTCATCATTTCTTGTAAAACGTGAGCAGCACCATAAGCATATAGCGCCCATACTTCCATTTCTCCGAATCTTTGACCACCAAATTGTGCCTTACCACCAAGAGGTTGTTGTGTTACTAATGAATAAGGTCCTGTTGAACGAGCATGTAATTTATCATCAACCATGTGATGTAATTTAATCATGTACATTAATCCAACACTTACTTTATTGTCAAAAGGTTCTCCTGTACGACCATCGTATAATTGTACTTTACCACTCTCATCAAGTTTTGCCTCTCTTAGAGCTTCTAAAATCTCTTCACGTGTTGCCCCAGAAAATACTGGAGACGCAATTTTAATATCTAATTCTTTTGCAGCTGCACCTAAATGCATCTCTAAAATTTGACCGATGTTCATACGTGATGGAACTCCAAGTGGATTTAATAAAATGTCAATTGGTGTACCATCTTCTAAATATGGCATATCTTCACTTGGTAATATTAATGAAATAACACCTTTATTACCATGACGTCCAGCCATTTTATCTCCTACTGATATTTTTCTCTTTTGAGCAATATAAACTCGCACCATTTTAGAAACACCAGCTGGTAATTCATCAGAATCTTCTTTTGTAAATATTTTAACATCGTGAACGATACCTTCACCACCATGTGGAACACGCAATGAAGTATCTCTAACTTCACGTGTCTTTTCACCGAAAATAGCATGTAATAATTTTTCTTCACTTGTTAATTCAGCCATTCCTTTTGGTGTAACTTTACCAACTAGTATATCATCATCTTTTACTTCAGTACCAATACGAACAATTCCGTTTTCATCTAAGTTCTTACGAGCTTCTTCTCCAACGTTTGGTATATCTCTAGTAAATTCTTCAGGTCCTAGTTTAGTATCACGACATTCTATTTGATAATCTTCAATATGAATTGAAGTATATATATCATCTTTTACTAATCTTTCATTTAAGATAATAGCATCTTCATAGTTGTAACCATTATAGTTCATAAACGCTACTGTAACATTGCGTCCTAAAGCCATTTCTCCATCTTTAGTACTTGGTCCATCAGCAATTACTTGATCTTTTTTAATTTTATCACCAACTCTTACAATTGGAATTTGGTGATAACAAGTACCAGCATTACTTCTTTCGAAACCATTTAAATAATATATATCTTGTTCTTTCATATTATTTACGATAATTTTTTTAGAATCTACATAATCTACTACACCATCTGCTTTAGAAATTACTACTACTCCCGAATCTTTAGCCGCTACTGCTTCAACACCAGTACCAACAATTGGAGCTTCAGCCATTAATAACGGAATAGCTTGACGTTGCATGTTCGCACCCATCAATGCTCTTTTACCATCATCGTGTTCCAAGAATGGAATACAACTTGTAGTAATAGATACAACTTGTTGTGCTGATACATCTATGTAATCTACTTTTTCTTTTTCAATAATTACATTTTCACCTTGATAACGAACTGGAATTCTATCTTCTAATAATTCGTTATTTTCAATCTTAGCTGTTGCTTGTGAAATATAATACTCAATTTCCTCATCAGCAGTCATATATGTAATCTCATCTGTCAATTTACAATTGTTTACTTTTCGATATGGTGTCATAATGAAACCATATTCGTTTACTTTAGCATAACTTGCTAATGAAGTAATTAACCCAATGTTAGGTCCTTCAGGTGATTCAATAGGACAAAGACGTCCGTAGTGTGAAGTATTTACGTCACGAACTTCCATACCTGCTCTATCTCTTGATAAACCTCCAGGCCCTAGAGAAGATAATCTTCTTTTATTTGAAAGTTCTGCTACTGGATTAGTTTGATCCATGAATTGAGATAATTGGCTACTACCAAAGAATTCTTTCATTGCAGCTGTTAAAGGACGAATGTTTATTAAAGTTTTAGGAGTTACATCACCTAATTCTTGTGTTGACATTCTATCTCTAATTACTCTTTCAATTCTACTAACACCTATTCTAAATTGGTTTTGTAATAATTCACCAACTTGACGAACACGACGATTAGATAAATGGTCTATTTCATCTAATGATCCAACACCTTCAAATAAGTTTAAATAATAAGATATTGAAGCATATATGTCTGGTATAGTTAAACGCTTTACATCTGCTGTTTGATCATTACCAATTACATTTATGATTTTATCTTTATTATATTTTGAATATATCTTTATTTGTTGTACTTTATTGTATCCATCTAAATCATTGTTTATGATTACTTCTTTAACACCATATCCGTTTTCTAATATTGGTTTTAATTCTTCTAAAACTTCTTTAGTTAATAAAGTACCTTTTTCTACTATTTTTTTCTTATTAACAATTATATCTTCAGCAATTATAT
>JAQUGJ010000085.1:0-4772 GCA_028684255.1 Bacilli bacterium
GAATAACAATATTTATACATGAATTAGGACATTTTATATTTGCTAAAAGAGCAGGTATATATATATATGAATTCTCATTAGGAATGGGTCCTAGAATATTTAAATTTAATCGTAAAAACGATGAAACCGACTATACAATTAGACTTTTTCCAATTGGTGGATTTGTTCAAATGGCTGGCGAAGAAGTAGAAATCGATGAAAAAATACCTAAAGAAAGTCGTCTTCAGTCTAAAACATGGTTACAAAAGTTTTTAACCATTATTGCTGGAGTTGTATTTAACTTTGTTTTAGGATTTGTTTTATTGTTTGTTTTTGCCCTTATTGCTGGTTCAGTTACAAACAAGACTTATATTGGAGAGATAAAAGAGGGATATCCAGCACATGAAACCAATTTAAAACCTGGTGATTTAATTACTAAGTTTAATGGTGATGAAATTAAAAATCAAGATTTATTTTTACTTGATTTTACTGTTGCTAATGGTGAAACTATCAGTTTAGAAGTAAAACATAAAGATGGAAGTTATGAAACTGTAACTATAACTCCTAAAAAAGAAACTGTCGATGGTAAGGATAAATTCGTTTATGGTTTTGGTTTAGTAGGAGATAAAAAAACAGGATTCTTAAGTACAATAGAATATAGTTTTCGTAAAGGTTTTGGATTGATTGTCCAAATGGCTTATACAATCGTTTATTTAATAACTGGTAAACTAAGTTTAAACAATTTATCAGGACCAATTGGAATATATAATGTTGTAAGTCAAACAGCTGCAACAGGATTCGTTAATCTTATATATTTAACAGCATTAATAAGCATCAATGTTGGATTTATTAATCTGTTGCCAATACCAGCCTTTGATGGTGGTAGATTATTGTTTTTAATAATAGAAAAAATTAAAGGAAAACCATTAGCCCCCAAAATTGAAAACACAATTCATTCAGTATTCTTATTTTTGCTAATGCTTTTAATGGTAGCAATTACTTATAATGATATAATTAAAATTTTTATAAAGAGGTGATTTTATGAATAAATTAAATAATCTGTTAAATTATGAAAGAATTACCTCTTTTGTGTTCGATAAAGATGATTTTGTTTCTGAGCGAATAATCACTTTTTATCAGGAATATTTATTCAGTGGTATATATAAACCAAGTGCAAAAAATATTAAATTAATTGATGAAATAATAGGTGAATATACTAAAAAATCAAAATTTTATGATTTTGTTAAGAAAAAATTAATAGCTCTAGAACTCACTAATTCAGATATTGATTATTACCATAATTTAGATGTTAATTTAAAAAAGATGTATAAAGAATTTAATAATCAAATTCAAGTTAGTAATACAAAATGGTTATAGGAGGAAAAATGCTTAAAGTAAAAAATGCTACAAAATTTTACGGTAGTTTTAAAGCCGTTGACAATTTATCTTTTGAAGTAAAGCCTGGTGAAATATTTGGGCTTTTAGGTGTTAATGGGGCGGGGAAAACTACCACTTTTAGAATGATTATGGGACTATTAGACTTTGATGCTGGTGAAATAACATTAGACGGTAATAAAATAGATTATAGCATAACTGACAAAATTGGTTTCTTAACCGAAGAAAGAAGTCTATTAACTAAAATGACAGTTAGAGAACAATGTTTATTTTATGGTGCTTTAAAAGGTATGTCAGATAAAGAAATAATGGAAAGATTAAATTATTTATTAAAAAAATTTGAGATATCTGATTATATTGATCGAAAGATAAAAGATTTGAGTAAAGGAAATCAACAAAAAATTCAGTTTATTACAGCAATAATAAATAAACCAAGGTTACTAATTTTAGATGAGCCTTTCTCTGGATTAGATCCTTTTAATGTTGAATTTTTTGAAAAAGAAATCATCGAACTTGCGAATGAAGGAAGTATGATAATATTTTCTTCACACCGAATGGAACATGTTGAACAATTTTGTAAAAAATTAGTAATTCTTTTAAAAGGTAAAGCCGTTTTATCTGGTGAACTAATGCAAATAAAAAAACAATATCATAAAAAAAATATAATTGTAAATGGTGAATTTGATTTAAATAAAGTAAAAAAAATAAAAGGTGTATTAGAAATTATTGAAAACGCTAATGAATATATAATTAAAATAGAAAATGCTAATATATCAAATGAGGTTTTTGAAGTAATAAAAAAAGGTAAAAACATTATTAAATATACTTTAGAAGAGCCTTCTTTAAATGAAATATTTATTGCTAAGGTAGGTGAAAGTTATGAGAAGTAAGTTAAATTATTTAATAAATGTCAGTTTAAAAAGAAAGATGAAAACAAAATGGTTTTTAGTTGCTAATATTATCCTTTTTATTGCTATTGCCGGTATTATAAATATTGATAATATCATTAAAGTATTCGGTGGTGATTTTGATAAAAAAACAAAAATTTATGTCATAGATGAAACTGAAAGAACTTATGAACTTTTTCACCAACAGTTAAATCAAGTAGAAATTTCTTTAAATGATGATTCAAAATTTGAAGTCATATTATATGAAAAAGATTATGAAACCGCTAAAATAGAATTAGAGGAATCTGAAGAAAATGATATTTATATTGAGTTTATTGAAGATGAAGAAAACACTTTAAAAGTAAAAATGTTAACTAAAGAATATATCGACGCAATTGACTTACAATCACTAACAACTGCTATTAACAATAGTAAAGCACTTTTAGCAATAGGGGATTATAATGTATCAGTCGAAGAGTTAGCAAAAATATATTCACCGGTTGAAATCGTAAGAGATTACTTAGATGATACAAAAACCGAAGATGATGAAATGACAGAAGCTAAAATGGTTGGTATATTTTCAGTAATTATATTGCCTGTATTTATGTTAACTATTATTTTAGTCCAAATGATTGGGGTAGAAATAAATGATGAAAAAACAACTAGAGGAATGGAAATAATCATATCTAATGTTAGTCCAGTCACCCATTTTTCATCTAAAATAATTGCTAGTAATATTTTTGTATTACTTCAAGCATTATTATTGCTAATATATTCAGGAGTAGGAATTCTAATTAGAAAACTAGTCGGTGACAATTCGATCACTACTCAAATAATGACAATATTTACTTCGTCTTTTGGTGATTTATCTACAACTAGTATTTATACCAAATTAGCGTATATACTTCCTTTAACAATTACAATGTTACTTTTAACATTTTTAGCATATTCGTTATTAGCGGGTATCTTAGCGTCAATGACAACAAATATGGAAGATTTCCAACAACTTCAAACGCCATTGATGATAATTTGTGTATCAGGCTATTATTTAGCAATGATGTCAACAATGTTTGATGGATCTGTATTTATTAAAATAGTATCAGTTATACCATTAATATCTGCAATATTAGCCCCAGCGCTACTAATCTTAGGACAGATTGGTATAATTGAAATAATAATAGCGTTAATATTATTAATACTTACAAATTATTTATTAATAAAGTATGGAATTAAAATATATAAAGTTGGAATATTAAACTATTCATCAACTGATTTATGGAAAAAAATGTTCAAAGCTTTAAAAGAATAGACTTTAAAAAGTCTTTTTTTTTTGCTATAATTATCTTAAGCAAGAGTGGTGGAATGGTAGACACGCAAGTTTGAGGGGCTTGTGGGAATTGTCCTATGCGAGTTCAAGTCTCGTCTCTTGCACCAAAAAGGTGAAAAATGAAGAAATTTAAAATGATAGATGAAAATTTTATATGTGAAAACTGTAATGCAAATGTAAATAGATTAGGGTATACCGCTAGAGATCATTGTCCTTCTTGTTTAACAAGTAAACATGTTGATATAAATCCCGGTGACCGGTTATCAGAATGTCATGGTTTATTAAAACCGATTGCTATCGATAAAAAAAAGGATAAATTTCAAATTATCTATCAATGTAAAAAATGTCATCAACTAAAAAAGAATATTGTTGCTGATGACGATAATATTGATTTAATATTAAAGATAATGAGCAATCCTGTCGATTTGAAAAAAAAATAGTATTATGATATAATCAAAAAGCGTTGGAATTAAAAAAAGATTTCAAAACATTATTCAAAGATAGTTGAATAAAATTATATAAATAGAAAAGAGTACTATAATATATAGTATGGGGTGTAAATGTGACAAGGCATGAAAATGATGAAAGTTATTTAATCATCGTAAAAGATATTATGAATAATAAAAATTTTTTGAAATTGCAAGAATTAAAGCACCATTCAACAACTAGATATAATCACTCTCTTAAGGTTTCTTACTACTCATATAGAATTGCAAAATTTTTGAAATTAAAACATGATGATGTAGCAAGAGCCGGTTTATTACATGATTTCTATCTAGAGAGTATTTATGATTGTCCTACAGTAAAAGAAAAAATAAAATTATTTACAGTTCAACATCCTTTAGATGCTGTTGAACAATCGAAACTTAATTTCAGTATAAATAAAAGTGAAGAAGACATTATCAAAGGACATATGTTTCCGCTTGATTATAAATATCCTAAAAGTCCTGAAGGATGGGTTGTTAACTTAGTAGATAAATGTGTAAGTGTTAAAGAATTTTCACAAAAATTTGGAGCTGAATTCTCATATTCACTTAATGTAATTGTTTTATTTTTATTAAATAACATAACTAGACTATAGAAATATAGTTTTTTATGTCCGCGTAGCTCAGTAGGATAGAGCGAGTGCCTCCTAAGCGCTAGGCCGTTGGTTCGATTCCAATCGTGGACGCCAGGTTGACTTA
>JAQUGJ010000086.1:0-4747 GCA_028684255.1 Bacilli bacterium
CCCCAACAGGTAGTAATGCCCAAGAGATAGAAGTATTATTTGAAACAAAAGATACTGCAATATCAAATGGAAGTACAGTTGACTCATGGCTAACACATCCAGCATTTACCTCATTTGATGTAAATGGATTATGGGTAGGTAAATTTGAGACAGGATATGATGGAGCAACAAATACAACAGGAGCTCAAATAACAAGCACAGAATCAAATAAAATAATAGTTAAACCTAATGTATATAGTTGGAGAGGTAACACAGTTTATAACATTTTTTTAGCCTCTTATAATTATAGTACAACTAATAAATCCCATATGATGAAAAATACCGAATGGGGAGCTGTTGCATATTTATCACATTCAAAATATGGAATAAATAAAGAGGTTAATATAAATAATAATTCTAGTTATAAAACAGGTTATAGTGCGGTAGCAGGAACTGTTCAATCAACATATCCAGGAACATATGGAACAGATACAACCAAAACACTAGAATATAAAACAGAAACAGGTTACTTAGCAAGTACAACTGGAAACATAACTGGAGTATATGATATGAGTGGTGGAGCAAATGAATATATGGCTTCATATAAAAGTGGACAATTAGGAAGTAGCGGATTCAATACAACAAATATTGCCACATATGATCCTAAATACTTTGATGTTTATTCAACAAACTCAACAGAAGTAACTTATAATTATAGAATACTAGGCGATGCAACTGGTGAATTGGGTCCATTCTACAATTATGCAGATGGTGATGGATCAACTAGATTTCACAACAACTGGTACGCTGACTATTCGAGCTTTTTTGACTCTTCTTACCCTTGGTTCTACCGAGGCGGCTCTTACTACCGTGGAGTTCTCTCGGGTCAGTTCGTCTTCGGTAGGGGCACAGGAGCTGTGAGTACCGCCGTTGGTTCCCGCCTCGTTCTTGCAGTAAATTAAAAGTTTATACTTTTAATTTAACCCATTTACTTTTAGAGTTTGCTCTGCCCTCTTTTTAAGCAAATTAAAAAAATTATGTAAAAATAATAATATAAGAAATTAATATAAAATTTAATTTTGTTAATAAGTTAAGATGCATAAGCATCTTTTTTACAGATAAATTGTCAAATCAAGTACAAAAAAAAGCATTATTTGCTTTTAATTTTATCTTCTTTTTTAGATATTTCCTCTTCTTTTTGAAAAACATCATTTTGTTTAACCTTATAATTTAAATATAATATTTTTTTTAAGTTTATTAAAATATTTTCAACTGTGGAATTTTCGATTTTAGCAGCAGCAGAATTTTGATTTCCACCACCATCAAAAATAGACATTATTTTAGAAACATCGATTAATCCTTTTGATCTAGCACTTATACCAACTAAATTGTCCTTAATTTTACCAATTGATAAAGCTAAACTGACATTGTATTTTAGAAGGTAGTCAGAAGATTTTGCTAAATCTTCTTGAGTGTATAAATTATCTTTTAAATCGGCCGCGATAGCGACATTATAGGCATAGAATTCAGCACTATCGATAAGTTTTTGAATTGTTCTATCTTGAACGAAATCTTCGACAAAAAAATTAGATACCTCTGATACATCAGCACCTTTTTTAATTAAATTAGATGCTGTTTCAAAAGTTTTAACTGTTGCTTTTTTACTAAATTTATTTGTATCTAAAGTTATACCCGCTAATAGTGCATTAGCGACATCACTAGAAAATTCAATATCGAATTTTTCTAATAATCCAGCCATTATTTCACTAGTACTAGAAATATTTATATCAATAAATTTTTTATCGGTTTTAATTGTTTTATCGTTTTCATTATGATGATCAATGATAATTATATTTTTAAAAAGTTCTAATTTAGTAATAGCAATCATATCGGATTTATTAACATCTGCAACAAGTAACAAATCATTTCCAGTTAAAAACCCTAAAACCTCATTGGATTTTATGATTTTTAAATCATCTTTTGAATTTAAAAATACTTTTTTAGTACCAGATTCAATATCTTCTAGTTTATCGTCAATAACTAAATAAACCTCTTTCCCAAATTTTTTTCCAATTAAATTTAAAGAAATAGCCGATGCAATCGCATCTAGGTCTAGCTTATTATGAACCACAATAAAAACATTATCACTCTCTAAAATATATTTATCAAAACATTTTTTAATTTGATTTTCCATAGTATCCCCCGGCGCTAATATAATATCATAAAAGAGAACGGCATTCAAATTTACTTGTATAATAATTTAATATATTATATAATTAAAATGGTGATACTATGAAAGCATTGATTACAGGTGCCAGTTCTGGAATTGGCAGGGATATGGCGAGGGTTTTAAGCGAAAAAGGTTATGATTTAATACTAGTAGCGCGTAGAAAAAACCGTTTAGAAAAATTACAAAAAGAACTTAAAACGAACGTTGATATTATTACAATGGATATATCAACTACTTTTAATTGTTTAAAATTATACAATAAAGTTAAAAAAGAAAACATCGATATATTAATTAACAATGCAGGAGTTGGAGTTTTTGGTGAATTTACAAAAACTAAAATAGATGATGAATTAGATTTAATAGACTTAAATATTAAAGCGTTACATACTTTAACTAAATTATTTTTAAAAGATTTTAAAGAAAGAAATCACGGATATATTTTAAATGTTTCTTCGTCGGCTGCGTTCTTACCAGGACCTTTAATGGCAACTTATTATTCTTCTAAGGCTTATATCTTGCAGTTATCAGCATCTATTAATGAAGAATTAAGAAGGGATAATAGTAATGTTTATATAGGTGTTTTATGTCCAGGACCAGTTAATACTGAGTTCAATAAGGTTGCAAAAGTTAAATTTAATATGAAAGCTTTAGAAAGTTACGATGTAGCAGAATATGGAATAAAGAGAATGTTAAAAAGAGAGTTTATGATAATCCCTGGATTTAAAATGAAAGCTTCAAGAGTATTTACAAAAATATTGCCAATCAATCTTTTAGCACGAATATCTTATAATATTCAAAAAAGGAAAGATTCTTAATGATAAAATATATTGATAAAAATACGGTTTATATCGATGATACTGTAATAATCGAAGATGGGGTTATTATTTATCCAAATGTAATAATTGAAGGAAATAGTAAAATTAAAAAAAATTCAATAATTTATATGAATTCTTATATAAAAAATAGTATAATTGAGGAAGGTACAATAGTGTATAGTTCTCACATCGTCAATAGTAAAATAGGACCTTTTAATATAATAGGACCATATTCTAATATAAGAGAAAATACAGTTACAAGTTCTAATGTAAAAATAGGTTCTTTTACGGAAACAAAAAATTCTATTATTGATGAAAACACAAAAATCCCACATTTGAGTTATGTTGGAGATAGTGATATCGGTAAAAATGTAAATATAGGTTGTGGAGCTATAACTGCTAATTATGATGGAAAAAATAAAAATAAAACAATTATAAAAGATAATGTATTTGTTGGATGCAATTCTAATTTAATTGCACCAATTACCTTAGAAAAAAATTCAAAAGTAGCAGCAGGGTCAACAATTTATGAAAATGTTCCTACTAATTCATTAGCAATTGCAAGGGAAAGACAAGTAAATAAAGAAAATTATCATAAGTAAGGAGTATTGTATGAAGAAGTCATTTTTCTTAATAACCATATTATTATCATTATTAATGACAACAAAAGTTAAAGCTTTAAATTCTATTGCTATCAAAGATGTCCAAATGGAATGTATATATACGGGTGGTACTTCAATAATATATGATGGAAGCGAAATGTATATATCAGATTCAGCATCTGAGTCAGATAACGCTAATAACTCTATTCCAATAACTAATAAATACTTACTTGGAAGTACAAAGTTTTTAAAAAATACGGTATTTAGTTCTAATGGTGTAGGATTTAAATGTCCGGATAAATTGGCATCTGCAAAAATTTTAAACACTTTTGGAAGTGGGGAAGAAAACAAGTCTTATTCTGAATATTTTTTTTCATATAAAGATGGGCCAATAGATTATCATAAATATATAATCTTCTTTTCGATAGATCAAATAAATAAATTAGATAATAATAAAATAACAATCAATAACAATAGTGTTAAGATTGATGGAGAAATTTATGAAGAGCACGAACCAGGTCAAGTTTTTGGGAAAAAAGCTCTAGAAAGAAATAAAGCGGTTGCTGGAGAAGACAATCCATATATGACTTTAGAAGATATATATGGTGTAGGATATGCCGTTAAAGCAAGAACTGAAAGAACCGGTTGGTGGTTTTTTGGAGATGATGAAGGGGCTACATATGTAAATAGTATTCAAAAAATGGTTGGTATGACAAAAATCAGCAATACAAGATCTTTAATAAATGAAAAAGTCTTTGTATCAAATTATGTTGATTCTGCAGTTGAATGTAATTATATGACAGAATCTTCACAAGTAATATCAACAAATCTATTTATTACGGTTAATATATATCCTAACGAAATGATGTTGATAGAAGGAAATTATGGCACAACAACTTTTAATGGTGGTGCGTTTGATAAAGCTAAATCGAAAGCAAAAACAACAACAAAAAAACTAATAAACACGAGTGATTGCCCTTCGGTTGTATATAGCAAATTTCCAACATCTAGAGTAGAGTATGGGAAAACAAATCCGACAATATCATATGAGAATATTAGATATGATGTAATAAAAAATAAAACATCCGGGTATATTAAAATGAGTTTATTACCAGAAGGGG
>JAQUGJ010000087.1:0-4695 GCA_028684255.1 Bacilli bacterium
TTTTCATGCCACCAGTGTAATACATCGCCTTCTTTAAATTGATGATTAGCATTTTTTAATATTTGAGCTTTAGTAATTGCTGGATGAACAGTACAAATATTCATAGAATCTTGAAGTTGATCTCTAAATCCAAATGCTCCGCCAACTTGATTAAATCCAGCTCTTGCATATAGCCTAGATGATATTGTTTGATATAAATACCAACCATTTACCATATAATCAAAACTTTTATCCGGTGTTTTAACATTAATAACTCCTAATTTCTTTTTCCAAGTTTCAACTACATTATTTAACTCTTCATTTACTTTATCCATATTATCAATTGTTCTAATACTTCTTAAAATATCATCATTAGTACATCCTAAAATAAAGGCAATTTCTTTTTCTTCATTACTATCGATATAAAACGAAGTTGCAACCTCTTTATATAAGATAGTATCAATATCAGCATCGTTTATTTTAGAAGTACAAGTAACATAAGTAATAATGTTGTTGAATCCTTGATTATACTTATTTTTAAGCATTAAATAGTTATCTTCTTCATTAAACTTACTTAAAATATGTCTTCCGGTTTTTTCTTCACTTACACCTAAGATTGGATTTAACCAATATTTAACTACTACTCTTTGTTTTTTAGAATTATTGTTTTTAATCTTAATCTTATAAATTTTCTTCATGTCATCAACTGGTACAAATTGTACTAAAGAGACATCTAATTTTTTGATTCTACCGATTGATTCTGTATAACCAAAACCAAAATTAGTAATACCAAAATTAATTATTTCATCATTGATTTTAATTACTTCTGAATAATCTAATAACAAATTATCATTAGTCCAAGAAGTTAATTTAAATTCACGACTATTAATTGCATAAGTAAATCCACAATTATTATTAGTTACGATTGTTCCAAAATTTTTATTAGCTAAAACATTAGTCCATGCGATTGGTGTATTTTGATTAACAATCGAATATTCTTTACCATCCTTTTTAAATCCACCATATTCATTAAAGAAGTTTAACTCTGATTTGTTATATGGAACTGGTAAACTCTTATCTGGAGTCATTTTTTCACCATGTGTTACAGTATTTAATCTTTGTAATTCATTAATATATTCTTGTAATGTATGGAAGATACTACTGTCGATTACAAAGCGGGCTACTGTATTAAATAAAATTAATTCTTCATCATTGATATTATTTCTTTCAATTGTATGAATATTACCTGGAGTATTATGGAAACTATTAAGAGCGTGCATACGATACTTCTCTTCTTCAATTTCTCTAGCAACTATTTTTGCATCTTGTAATTTTTCACAGTTGATTATTACTAAATCTACATAAATTGCTTTACTCTTATAATATTCAAAAGCATGTAGCAATTCTTTTATTAAACTTAAATCATCTACATCTTTAACATCAAGTAAGATAACCGGGCGATTACCAGAAACTCCAAACTTCCATAAACTTTGTGGTCCTAGTGTGTTTTTTTCTAAAACTTCTTTTCTTTTTTCAGTAATACTAATATTACTTGTTTGTAATAAGTAATTTAATAATATATTGTATAAACGCATATCGTTACCAGTTATATTAGCCATTTTATTAGTAACATTACTCATTATTGTTGCTACTTCAAATCCTTGTTCATTAATAGTTTGCTTATCTGAGAAAGTATTAACAATATTGATTACTTGCTCACGAGATTTACCAAAACCATTAATAAGATAAACTGTTTTCTTACTATTTGGTTCAACCTCAATTGTATTTCTTAAACTAACAATTGGATCTAGTGGCGTATCTACATAATTTGTAAGTTTTTGCTCTAGGGCAATTGGATTTTTTCCAGTTCTATTGCGACCAATAAAATTAGCACGATTTGTTTCATATTGAAATTCATCTTTTGGATTATTGATTAAAAGTTTACTAATCATATAATGACGAGTATTATTTTCCCTTAACTTTCTAGACATAATGATTGAATTAGTATTGTTATCATACTCTGATTTAACAAACATATTGTTAAAAGAACGATGGGCAATATCATCATCATTATTGCATAAAAGTGGTTCTGTATAAGTCGTTAGTTCTAATAATTTAGGCTTATTAGAAAGATTTTGGAAAGTTACTTTTCTTATTTCAGCATTATGTTTTTTAGCTACAACTATTTCAGTAGTTGTAATAATTGAAGCATCTTTTCTAATATATTTTATCCTATCTAAGGCAAATACTACTTCATACATTTTAGGTAAAACATTTACTGGTGAATAAGTATTAGACCATACTGAATTATTTTCTAAGTCTTTAATATATAAAAACATTCCATAATCTTGTTCTGTAACCTTACGATAGCGGTTCATTCTTAAAGTATGATATTTACTATATCCACTTCCACGATCGTTTATTACAACACTATATTTTGAATTAGATAAAACCGATAATTCTGGCAATGTTGAAATGTGTCTAAATACCCTGATATCATTAACAAATTGTTCTTTATCATAAGTATATTTTTTGTATTTCATCATTTTAAAATTAATAACAGGTTTAACTTGTACCTTTTCTTTATTTAAAACATCATATACTCGGTTATTAGTATCATTCATAAAATAGTTTTGAATTACTCCATCTTTAATACAATTTGCTATACTTCCTAGAATCATACCTTGATGATGAGAATAATAAGCATATACTGGTATTTTATCTGTGACATCATAAGACTCATAAAAACCGTATTCACCTAACATCTCTAAATCTTCATATTTTTTCATATTGTCGATTACTTCTTTTGGATATTCAGTAAGTGCTAATACAGAACCATAAGGTGCTATAACAATCTTACTTGGATTTTCATCTTTTAATTTTAAATATGGAATTCCAAAAGAACAATATTTATAATTTTGTCCTTGATCCAAATCATTATATGCTGACTCTGTAATTCCCCAAGGTAATTTAGAATCTATTTGTCTCATATAATCTTTATGCGTAAAATAAGTAAAATAATAACTTTCATCTAATAAAGTATTTGGATAACTCTTTAGGAATAATAATGGCATGAAATATTCAAAAGTTGTTCCTCCCCAAGATGCTATACCTTTATTCTTTTTGTACGCTACTAAAGTTCTATCTAAACTAAACCAATGTTTATATTCGATTTCACCTTTTGCAATAGCAACAAAAGTTGTTATTCTACTTTCACTCATAAATTTATTATAATTATAATTTTCAAGGTGACCTTCATCGGCATTATATCCAACACTGAAAACATTTCTTTCTGTAAATAATGTTTTAAACTTCGTATTTTTAATCAATGACTCAACTTCTTTAGCCAATTGATTCATATTTAATTCAATTAAGAATTGCTTAACTACAATTAAAGATGCAACAAAGTTACCACTATCGACACTAGATATATAATTGGGATGTAAAACTCTTAATGTTATAGTATCGTACCAATTATATAAATGACCATTCCATTTATCTAATTTTTTAATAGTAGTTACTATTTTTTTAATTAATTCAATTGCTTTTTTATCATCGATAAATTCTAGTTTATGTGCGGATACTATCGATACTAAAGACATACCAATATTAGTAGGTGAAGTTCTTCTTTCTTCTTTTATATCTCTATTTAATTGAATATTATCTGTAATAAGATAATGGTTTAGAGAATTTAAATTATCTTCAAAAAATTTCCATGTTTTATAGGCAACATCAGTTAAATAATCTTCTTCATCCTGTTTTAACTTATCTTTTTCAGGAACGACATTTAAACTGATAAGATATGCAACAATAGGTCCTAATAATAACATCAAGAATAAGAAAATACTAAGTAATATATAGTTATTAGTTATTAAAGAAAATAAAATTAGGAAGAAGCCTACAACATAATTTGGCCAAAATTGTTTTATAGTATTTTTTAAACTAGAATTAACAATTTTTTCTGCATCTTCGGCAGTCATCCAATTTAAAAGCCTTTTCTTACTTACTATCATTCTATATAATGCTTTTGAAAATGATGTAATATATAAATTAGCATTAAAAGGAATACTAGTAAATACAGATAGTACTCTAAAGAAAATCGACTTTGTTCCAAACGATAATATATTATAATATTTATATGTTTTTTTTCTAATTGAATTAAAACTAAATTGTTCTTTTAAATACGATAACGCTGGTAACAATAATATCAATAGAGTAAAAATTACCCACCAAATTGGATTTATTTTACCAAATATAAATGCAAATATAATTAATAATAATAAACTAAAATCTAATAATCCTCTTCTAAGATTATCAAATATTTTAAACTTTCCTAATAAAGATATTGGATTAGTAACTCTTTGATTTTTAATATTTCTAACTCTTGGAAATAACCATTCAACAATTTGGATATCTCCTCTTGCCCATCTTGAGCGCCTAGAGGCATCAATTAAAAATTTAGAAGGAAAGTCATCGATTAATTCAACATCTACAGCATTTCCACATCTTAAATAATTACCTTCTAATAAGTCGTGGCTTAATATTAAATTATTTGGAAATCTATTTTTAAGAACTTGTTGAAAAATTTCTAAATCATAAATTCCTTTTCCTGTAAAACTTCCTTCATTAAATACATCTTGATAGAAATTAGGAAACACATTATTGTAATGATCTAATCCACCAATACCAGCATATACTTGTGAGAATAATGATGTA
>JAQUGJ010000088.1:0-4506 GCA_028684255.1 Bacilli bacterium
ATAAAAAATTACCAGTTGGTAAAAAGAAAACTTTAACTAAAGAAGATAAATTAAGATATGTAGATATGTTAACATCTTTAAAAAATCGAAATTATTTAAATGATAATATTGAAAAGTGGGATGAAAGCGAAATTTATCCTCAAGCAATTGTTGTTATTGATTTAAATAATATAGCGTATATAAATGATAATTATGGTCATACTGAAGGTGACAATGTCATTAAGGAAGCTGCTAATGTTTTAATAACAAATCAAATACCAAGTAGTGATATTATAAGAACTAATGGTAATGAATTTTTAATTTATTTAATAGGTTATGATGAAAAACAAATTGTTTCATATATTCGTAAATTAAGTAAAGAGTTTAAAGATTTATCACATGGATTTGGAGCTGCAATTGGATATAGTATAATAACTGATGCAATTAAAACAATCGATGATGCTGTTAATGAAGCGACTTTAGACATGAGAAATAATAAGGAAGATTTAAACAATTAGGTGAATTATGAATCTAAAAGGATTTTTCAAAGAAGGTTATGAGGTGTTTAAAAAGCCTGAAGTAAAAATATTGCCTGGCAATTTAGCATACTTTATGGTTTTTTCTATATTGCCAATTATTACTTTGATATTATATATTACTTCATCAATTCCAATAATTAATGTTGCTGAATCTTTAGAAAATTTATTGCCTAGTGCAATGGTAAATTCAATCACAGAGGTTTTAAATAGTGGCTCTTTAAATTATGCGAATGGATTATCGATGATTGTGGCTTTCTTTTTAACATCGAATGGTGCACATTCTATTATGATTACTTCTGATACTTTGTATGGTATTGAAAATCAATCAATTATAAAAGGAAGAATAAAAGCTTTTTTCATTACAATTATTTTGATTTCATTGTTTCTTTTTACTATTTTTGTATTAGGTTTTGGAAATACAATTATAAAGACAATGATTAATTTTATTGGTTTAGAGTCTTCATATTACTATATAGCAATATTAATAAAAGTGCCTTTAGCATTGATTATTACTTATTTTATGATAAAGATAGTATATACGATGGCACCGAATAAATCGATTCCAAGTAAATATATGTCAAAAGGTTCTTTATTTACAGCGATGCTATGGATAGTAACAACTGAGTTATATTCACTATATGTTGTTTATTTTGCAGATTATACGAGATTTTATGGTGGTTTATCTAGTATTATTGTTTTAACTATTTGGATTTATATTTTAGCATTCATAATGGTCATAGGAATTGGGATAAATGTAAATTACTATAATATGGTAATGAAAAAAACAAATAAAATTAAAAAAACTGAAAAGAATAATAACTAGTATGTATTATTACCATACATACTGAAACAGACTACAGTATACTTAGAATAGTTTAATTTGAACTAATGAGTATAATTGGTAATATCTCCTTAAAAAAGCAACACTGTTGCTTTTTCATTTGACTTTTTTAAAAAAATATATATAATATTTAACGAGGGGTGGAATTATGGATAGATATTCATTAATAAAAAATAATGGATTTAATAATCAAAATATAGTTAAAATACCCGTAGAGTCTAAAGAAAAAATTAAATCTTCTTTAAGAGAAATAGACGAATTTACAACTCAGTATGAAAATAGCGAAGAATTGTTAGATTCAATTAAAAGTGGCCAAATTAAATTAGAGGATGTTGAGAAGTTAAAAGCTCCAAAAATGTATTTAAAGAGTTATAACAAATTAACAATTACATATAAACAATGTGGTCAAATGAAAGAAACCGGTGTTTTATATAAAAGAAACAGTTGGGTAAAAGATACTAAGATGGTCGATAATTCTAAGGTAGATATCAGAGATCCTTATTTTAGAAGAGTGTACCAAGAATTTGTAAACATCTGTGCTTCACCTGGTGGATATGACTTTTTTATAAGAGAAAAATGTATTTCTTTAAAGGTTAGTGAATATGTCGAAAAAATGATCTATGACCGTGACTATAGTGATTTTAATAGACAAAAGTTAATGGAACATATGTCATCTTATAAACAATATCGCGATATCATCCTTGGAATTAAAGAATATAGGGAAATACAAAAATTAGAGATGGAAAGATCTAATAAATTAAGATAAAATCAACATTTGTTGATTTTTTTATGCTAAAAAATAAAAAGTTGAATATATTTTATTGAAAGGAGCTTTAATATGCAAAAAATAATACCGTTTTCAAAAGAATTAACTTTTAATACTGATGCTTCAGAGATAACAAGTATCTCATTAGAACACACTCTTCATGAAGAAGAAAATACCATTAAAGGACAGTTTTATGTCAGTGGACATTATAAAGTCACTGATTTAGGAGTAAATATTGATCCTTTTAGTTTTGAAATACCATTTGATATTGATTTTGATGAAAGATTTGATTTATCTAAATCAGTAATCGATATTGATAATTTTTATTATGAATTGATCGACAATAAAAGGTTGTTAGTAAATATTGATGTTTTAGTCGATAAAATTAAAGAAAACGAACTTGAAGAAGTAAGGGTTGATGAGGTGGTAGAAGAAGAGGTAAGAGAAGAAGAAGAGGTAGTAATAGAAGAAGAGGAAGAAAGAATAGAAAACATGAAATCACTTTTTGATACGATGGATGAGAGTGCTGAAGATTATAGTTCATATAAGGTTTATATTTTAAAAGAAAGTGATACAATTGAAACTGTAATTAGTAGATACAATATTACCAAAGAACAATTAGAGGACTATAATGAAATAAATAATATAAAAATAGGGGATAAATTAATTATTCCAACTAATGAAAGAAGTTAATAATCTATTAAGAAAAAACAATTTAAAACCTTCTAAATATACTAAAGAAGGGAAGTCTATAATTGTTGAAACTGATTGTAAAAAGGTTGTTTTAAAACCTAAGATTGATACTGAGATATTTAAATATTTAAATTCGCGTAATTTTGATTATTATCCTAATATTTTAAACGACTTAGATGATGATTATTACATTTATGACTACATTGAAGAAATAGAAATTCCAATTGAACAAAAGATAATGGATATGGTGGATTTAGTATCCCTTCTTCATAATAAGACAACTTTTTATAAAGAGGTCGATAATGCTTACTATAAGAAAATATATGAAGATATTACTAATAATATTGATTATCTATATAGTTATTATAATGATTTGATGTTTAATATTGAATCTAAGGTATTTATGAGTCCAAGTGAATATTTATTAGCGCGTAATATAACAGTGATTTTTTATAATTTATCTAAATCAAAACAACAACTTGAAGATTGGTATAAATTAGTAAAAGAAAAAAATAGAACTAGGCAAGTAGTTCTACATAATAATTTAGAATTAAGTCATTTTTTAAAAAACAAGAATTCTTATTTAATTAGTTGGGATAAAGCTAAAATAGATATGCCGATATATGATTTATACAAGTTATATAAAAAAAATATCAGTTATCCTTTTAAAATTATTTTAGAGCGCTATGAAAAAGAATATAAATTATTAGAGGAAGAAAAAATTTTGTTGTTAATTTTAATTTCTCTACCAGATAAAGTAGAGTTTGATGAAAAAGAATATGTAATGACTAAAAAGATATTTAATTTGATCGAAAATTATAATTATGTAGAGGAATTACAGAAAGAAAAGAAGTCTAAACAAGAAACCTAACGTAAGAAACCAGAATAGTAAACACAATAAAATATTGAATCTAGTAAATATAAAAAACGCTAATATGAATTGATAGAAGGTTAAGATTAGAAAAGTAACAACACAAATATAACAAAATCCTCTCCCACGAAACCATCTATTTCTGTTACACATAATAATCACCTCATAGTATTATATTCTAGGATTAAAATATAATCTATTTAATTTAAAGGATTTTTGAAAACAATTTAGAAAAATATTAATAGGAGGTAATTATGAAGAAACTTTTATTAGTATTTTTTTTGTTTGTACCAAAAGTTTATGGACAAACTTATTATAGTGAATTTTCTGAATATAAAGAGAGTCGTGAGTTTATAGAAGAAAATGATACGACAGTTGTATCTAAAATAGATAATAGTAGATATTATAAAGAAGAAAGGCTTTATGAAGGTTATTATATTGAAGGACAAAATAATCCAATGTTTCCGTATATTGATAAAACGATGTTTTATATTGAGGAATTCCAAACATATGATGTTCCTGATTTTGCTCTAAATCGAGAGATTAACACGATTACTCTTTATAAATATACTTATATGTGGCCAATTAGATTTCTATTTTTATATAACATAAAAGATGATGTTGAGATCGAAAGCATTAATGTATATGATGGTGAAGAAAAAATAGAGTATTTTTTATATAAAAATGATAGTTTGCATTTTAAAAATATAATTTCTTTAAAAGAAAATGATTTTGTGATGATTGATTTAAAGGCTCTTTATTTTTTGGATGATTTAGAAGTTGTTATTGATTTTATAAATGAGGTAGATCAAATTTC
>JAQUGJ010000007.1:0-19027 GCA_028684255.1 Bacilli bacterium
ATTGCGCTAGGGCAATAAAAAGAGTATATGTTGGCATTGCTAACATATAAATACCAATACCCTCGGTACCTAATAATCTAGTTATCACTATTTTTATAACCATTCCTAATAACTTAGTTATAAAGCCCCCAATAACTAATATAATTGTTGATTTAATAAACTTATTCATATTAAAATATATGAAAAAAACTAGATGATATTATAAATATATAATTCATCTAGTGTTCTTGTAAAACCGACATATCTTTCAACAGGATTAAGTCCGTCATCAATTATAATTACTTTTGAAAACTCTAAACCTTTAGCCATTTTAATACTATATCTTTCATAAGGTTCTAATTGATCTAATATTTTTTGATTGTTTGTTAATATAACAAATTTTTCATCATAATTGTTTTTTATTTCTGATATAATTTCGTTTAACTTAATATCTTTAATGAATACATCTTTAGAAGATATACCCATCGAATTCATTTTTTGTTCAATAAATGTATTACAATATTCAGTTATTTGTTTACTATTACGATAATTTTCGTTTAATTCAAAGTAAACGACATTATCTGTTTTTAATTCTTCTTTCAACATATCAACTAAATTCTTAATTGTTTTATCTTGAATATATGAATTTAAATTTTGATGAATATCTCCATATAAATTTATAACAGGACTATTTTCTAATCTAATTACATTTTTAAATTCAAAATAGCTATAATCTTGCATTTCATCAATAAACATATATTTATAGTCATTGTTTATTACATAACCATATTTAAGGTATATAGATAGCAAAATATGAGCCATATATTTATTAATTGTACTTGAATTTATCCAATGTTGTTTTTTAATTTTAAACTCATCTTTTAAATCAGAGTAGATAATATCGGTTATTTTTTTTATATTTTCTCTTTTTAAATGCAATTTAACTTGACTTGATAATTTATTTAAAATGTCTCTTTCTTCTAAAGTATTCCATGAGTCATTATCAATTAATTTTTTTATTTGATTATCAACGTTATTTAGACTTTTATAAATATTTAAATAATCTATCTCAATATTTAATTTTTTAAGTTCTAAAGAAAAATCCTTTAGATATTCCTTAATATATTCATCCATTTTGAAATAAAAATCCTTAGAATAAACGAGACTCAATAAATCTTTATCTACATTGTAATCTTTATTAATGCTCTTTATTTTTATTCCAGGGAGATATTTTTTAATCTTATTGAAATAATATTCCTCCATTGTTATCATAGTAATATTATTTAAGGATAAACTTCTATTAATGTTTATTAATTTTGATGCAAATATTTTAGAAGGTGTGATAAATATAATCTTATCTTTTTCTATATTAGAATAATTATATAATAAGTACGATATGCGATGGAGTAGGACAACTGTTTTACCAGAACCTGCAACACCTTGAACAACCATATTTCTAATAACATCATTTCTAATTATTAAATTTTGATTACTTTGAATTGTTCTAATAATATCTGAAAATTCATTCCTATTTTTTTTCTGTTCCAAAATCTTTAATAAAAAAGTATCTGTTACATTAACAGATTCACCTTCTTTATATATATCGTAACAATCGATAAGTTTTGAGTTTTCAATTTCAATTTGTCTTTTTAATAATAAATCGTAGTAAGTATCATTATATTTAAAATCAGTTTGATTTGCCATATAATATAGATTTGCAACTGGACTGCGCCAATCGTAGACGATTATGCGATGATTAGAATCAGTAATGCTTTTCTCACCAATATACATTATAATTGATTCTCTTTTTTCTTCTTCCTTAATTTTTAAATCCAGTCTCCCGAAATGGGTATTTTTTTTATCCTCTTTTAATTTGTAAATTTTTCCGTTTGTTTTATAATATGCTTCTTTGTATTTTCTAAGTAGACCTCTGTCTTCTAAATCTGGAACTCCAATGTCTTCAATTTCCTTTCGAAAATTTTCTTTGTCATTCTTGACTTCTTCGATTTTTAAATCTATGTTGTGTAATACATTATCAAGAAATAACTGTTCTTCTTTAATTATTTCTTTTTTCATAAAACACCTCGCACTTTTTCAATATATCACAAATTAATACTTAAAACAACAAAAAAAGTATATTTTTCTTTAAAAAATAATGATTTTCGTATATAATTAGTATGTAGGTAATTGGAGGTATATGTATGGATATTGAATTTTCATCTTTAATAGAATTATATGAGAGATTAAAACCAGCTTTGAATACAAAAAAAAATGAAATGCAAAGACAAGGATACAAGTATATTAAAGAGGAAGATGTTTGGAATTACTTAAAAGAAAAAAAATGGAAATCATCTAAAAATTTAGCACTTTATGAAATGGTAAGTGATATATTAAATTGCGATAATGCAATTATAGATGATTATCTTCGTGAAAAATTAAATAGCACGGATAGAAAGATTTATTATGGTGAACAAGATGAAGAAGAAACTGATTAAAAATTCCTTTATAGTTTTAATTATATTAGTTGCAATGGGTTTAACATTCCCAATGATTGCAAAAAATCTTAAGTTTGGACTTGATCTACAAGGTGGATTTGAAGTTTTATATCAAGTAAAAGGAATAGATGGAAAAAAAATTACTCCTTCTGTTATTACTGGAACTTATAAGACAATTTTAAAAAGAATCGATATTTTAGGTGTAAATGAACCAGTTATTATTGTTGAAGGCAATGATCGAATTCGTGTTCAATTAGCAGGAATCGACAATCAAGATGAGGCTAGAAAAATATTAAGTCAAGCAGCTACTTTGACATTTAGAGATGTCAACGATAACTTACTTATGACTAGTAGTGTTTTAAAAAGTGGCGGCGCTAAAATCGGACAAGACGAAAAAGGTGGATATGCCGTTAGTTTAAGTGTTATAGATAAAGATGAGTTTTATAAAGTAACTAAAAAAATAAGTGAAAGTCAAGATAACCGTATTGTTATATGGCTAGATTTTGATGAAAACAAAAATTCGTTTTTAAGTACCAATAATGGTTCATTATGTGGTTCGACAGGATCTAATTGTTTGTCGGCAGCAACAGTATCACAAGGATTTGCTAGTGATGTAATTATCAGTGGTAATTTTAAATATGAAGAAGTTGAACAATTAGTTGATTTAATAAATTCTGGTAGTTTATCAGTTAAATTAGAAGAGATTTCTTCTAAAACAGTAACAGCCTCTTTTGGAGAAGGAACTTTAGATAAGACCTTTAAAGCGGGTATTATAGGTATATTATTAGTGCTAATATTAATAATTGCTATATTCAATTTTTCGGGATTAATTGCAAGTATTTGTATTGTTGCATATACATATTTTACCTTATTATCGTTTTGGTTATTTGGTGGGGTCTTAACCTTACCAGGAATTGCAGCTTTGATAATTGGTATTGGAATGGCAATAGATGCTCCAGTTATTACATTTGCAAGAATTAAGGATGAATTAGCAAAAGGTAGCAAATTACAAGTAGCGTATGAAAATGGAAACAAAAATTCATTTATGTCAATTTTTGATTCAAATTTTACGACTTTAATAGTAGGAGTTATTTTATTCATCTTTGGTGAAAGTGCTATCAAAGGTTTTGCAACCATGTTAATTATAAGTATCTTAGTAACAATGTTAATAATGGTTTTATTTAATAGATATTTACTTGCACTATTTGTTAAAACCGGCTATTTTGACGATAAACTTAAATTATTTATTAAATTCAATAAAAAGAAAAAAGTTCCTTTTTATCAAAAAATGGACTTTATAAAATACCGAAAATATTTTTATGCGGGAACTACAATATTGATAATAATTGGAATAGTTTCATTCTTTACAAATGGTTTGAACTTAGGAATTGATTTTAAAGGTGGAACATCTATTGCAGTATCTAGTAATGAAACTATAGACGTAAAAAAGCTTGAAAACGATATAAATCAATTTGGCTATAGTATATATGAAAAAGAAAAAATTGATAATTCTCTTATATTTAAAGTAAATGAAACTTTAACAGAAGAAAATATAGCGGAAATGACAAATCATTTTAAAGAGACATATAATATTGACTCCGAAATAGGGGTAGTTTCTAATATTGTAAGTAAGGAATTAGTAAAGAATGCTATTATATCATTTATAATAGCAATAGTAGCTATTGGTATATATGTATCATTTAGATTTGAATTTACTTATTCAATAAGTGGTATAATAGCACTTATCCACGATGCTTTAATGGTTGTAATATTCTTTAGTGTATTTAAATTAGAAGTAACAAGTATTTTCATTGCTTCGATTCTTTCAATTATTGGTTATTCAATAAATGATACGGTAGTGACATTCGATAAAATGCGAGAAATTACAAAAGAAAAATATAAAAACACAATAAAATCAAAAGATGATTATAAAGATATTGTAAATACAAGTTTAAAGACAGTTTTAGAAAGAACAATTATAACAACTTTAACAACAATATGTCCTGTAATTGGTCTTATGTTATTTGGACCACCAGGAATAATAAACTTCAATATATCGATGTTGGTTGGATTAATATTTGGTGTTTATTCATCAATTTTTCTAGCATGCCAATTATGGTATGATTTTTCAAAAAAGAAAATTGGTAAAATAACTAAGAAAAAATGGTTCGATGAAGATGAAGTAGAAGAGTTAAGAATAAAAGGTATAAATGCCTAAAAGAGGTGAAAAAAATGGAAGAAGCTACAAAACTTTTTAAAAATCTTTCTAAAAAATTAGAAGATTATCTTGAGGAATCTGAACTGAAAAAAATTGAACAAGCATTTTTATTTGCAGCTGATAAACATTTTGGCCAAAAAAGACTAACTGGGGAAGATTATATAAATCATCCTTTAAATGTTGCATATATATTAACTGATATATTTGCAGACTCAACTACAATTCAAGCAGCAATTTTACATGATACAATTGAGGATACTGATGCTACTGAAGAAGAAGTAAGAACTAAATTTGGTGATGAAGTAACTTCTTTAGTATTAGGATTGACTAAAATAAATAAACTTAATTATAACGGTGATAATGAAGCAATGATTGCTAATCATCGTAAAATACTAGTTGGTTTATCAGAAGATGTTCGAGTAATTATAATTAAATTAGCAGATCGACTTCACAATATGAGAACTTTATGGGTTCTAAGTGAAAAAAAACAAAAGGAAAATGCTAAAGAAACATTAGATATATTAGTGCCAATAGCTGAAAGATTAGGAATTAATAGTATCAATAGTGAATTGCAAGATTTGAGTTTAAGATATGGAAAACCAGACATATATTTTAGTATTGTCCAAAAATTAAATCAATCTAAGGTAGAACGTGATAAAACAGTTGAAGAAATGATGAATATTGTTTCAGAACTTTTAGCAGTTCACAATATAAAACATGAAATAAAAGGTCGAGCAAAAAGTATTTATAGTATCTATAAAAAACTTGATAAAGGGCGCAAATTTAGTGATATATATGATTTACTTGCCCTTAGAGTATATGTTGAAAGTGAACAAGACTGTTATCAAACTTTAGGACTAATTCATTCTAAATATAGACCGATCCCCAAACGATTTAAAGACTATATTGCAATGCCTAAAACAAATATGTATCAATCATTACATACTACGGTTTTTGGAATAGATGGTTACCTTTTTGAAATACAAATAAGAACTTATGAAATGGATAGGGTAGCTGAATTAGGAATTGCATCACACTGGTCATATAAAGAAAAAGGTAGCATAAAAGCTAATATGCAAAATGCCATGGAACAAAAACTTCAATTTTTTAGAACAATAATGGAATTAAAAAATGAAGATTCTAATGATGAAGAATTTGTTAAAAATGTAAAAGATGAATTTAAAGAAAGTATTTATGTTTTTACTCCCAAAGGTGATGTAATTGAATTACCATTTGGAAGTACACCAATCGATTTCGCATATCGTGTTCATAGTGATGTTGGCGATAAAATGGTTGGAGCAATTGTAAATAATTCGATTGTACCACTAGATTACAAACTTAATAACGACGATATAATAAAAATAAATGTCAATAAAAATTCAACTGGTCCTAATCGCGAATGGATTAATATGGCTAAGACATCACAAGCTAAAACAAAAATTAAAAACTTCTTTAATAAAACTGACAAATATGAATATTTAAGAAGAGGTGAAGAGTTATTAAAAGATGAACTAAGAAAGAAAAAAATACCTTTTAATGACTTCTTAACTAATGAAAATATTAATAAAATATTATCTGAATTTAAGTTTTCAAACATTGAAGAATTATATAATCAATTAGGTAATAACAATATTACTTTTGCACAAATATACTCACTTATTTATGCTGATAATAAATCGAAAGAAGAAATTATCTTAAATAAAAAAATAAATCAAAAAGTAAAAGAAATTATTCAAAAAAACGATATCATTGTAAAAGGAATAGACAGCATTAAAGTAAATATAGCATCTTGTTGTGGACCAGTTCCTGGTGATCTTATCGTTGGATATATTACTAAAGGATATGGAATATCTGTTCATCAAATGATCTGTCCTAATATTAATCAAAGAAACGAAAGATTAATTGATGTAAGGTGGAACGATACAATTACTAATAAATATCCAACTAATATATTAGTACATGCAAATACAAACAAAAATATTTTGTTGAATATCATTTCGAAAACTTCTAACACCGATATTAATATTTTAAGTATTAACACATTATCTAGTAGTGAAGATTTTCTATTTGATATAACGGTATCTGTACCTTCTTTAGAGAGGTTAAATAAATTTATGGACGATATTAGATTAATAACTGATATTGTCAAAGTTGAAAGGATAATAAGATGAGAGCGTTATTACAAAGAGTTAAAGAGGCTAGTGTAGTTGTCGAATCTGAAACAATTGGAAAAATTGATAAAGGAATCTTAATTTTTGTAGGATTTACTGAAGGTGATTCAGTTAAAGAAATTGAATACATAGCTAATAAAATTGTTAATTTAAGAATTTTTGATGATGAGAATGGGGTTATGAATAAATCGTTATTAGACACTAATGGAAGTATATTAAGTGTTTCCCAATTTACGTTATATGCAAATACTGACAAAGGAAGAAGACCAAGTTATACTGAGGCTTTAAATCCTGAGGAAGCAGATAGATTATATGAATTATTTAATGAAGAACTAAGAAAATATACTAAAGTAGAAACAGGAAAGTTTCAGGCTGAAATGGAAGTAAAAATTCTAAATGATGGTCCTGTAACAATATTTATTGAAAAATGAATAAAAAGATTGATTATAAATTATTAAACCTTTCTTTACTAATATTAATAGTATATTTAGTAGTTCAAACTAGTTCATTGTGGTCTTCGATTATATATAAATTATTAGATATAATTATCCCTTTTTTAATAGCATTTACAATCGCTTATGCTCTTTATCCTCTTAGCACGTATTTACAATCTAAAGGAATAAAAAAATATTTTTCATTGATTATAATTTTATTAATTATTTTAACTATATTATCATTAATAATATTTTCAATATTTCCACTTTTATTTGGACAATTAGATAGTTTATTTAATAACATAATGGTCTTTTTTAAAGAAATATCAACTAACTATGACATCGATTTTGGAAATTTACAACAAAGTTTAAATGAAGTGTTCAATGAAATTGTCTTAAGTTTAGGAAAATACATATCAGATGGTGCCGTAAGTATTATAAGTATTTCTTTTAGTTATATTTCAAATATTATCATCATTATAGCAACAAGTATATATTTGTTAATTGATATGGATAAAATTAGAGAAGAGATAAAAAATTACTTAAACAGAAAATCAGCACGAACTTTTAAATATGTTAAACAATTAGATAGAACAATGAAAAATTATTTAATAGGTTATTTAAAAATTGCTCTTATTAGTTTTGTTGAATACAGCATTGCCTTTACTATAATAGGGCATCCTAATGCATTATTACTTGGAGTTTTAATAGCAATCTTAGAATTAATTCCTTATTTTGGAGGTTTAATTACTAACACAATTGCACTTATTACTTCCTTTGCAGTAGGACCAAAATTATTTATAAAAACCTTAATAGTATTTTTAATTTTATCAGTTATAGATAGTTATGTAATTAATCCATTAGTATATGGAAAAAGAAATCAAATTCATCCATTAGTAGTAATCTTATCGATATTTACCGGCGGAATACTATTTGGATTCACAGGTATCATAATAGCGTTACCACTATCATTATTATTAATTACAACTTATAAATTTTATCGAGTAGATATCGAAGAAACTATTGAAGATAAATTTAAAAAGAAATAAAAACTATTGACTAATTAAGCAATTAAATATATAATTACATTGTAATTACTTATTTGGAAGAGTACTTTATACTAAGGTTATTTAGAAAAAATGTGGTTGATGAAAACATTTAACCGTATAAAAGAAGACACCAAATTATTAGTAAATCGTGTTTCAGCGTTAATGAAAGAGATTAGCAAAGCTATAAAAGTAAGGTGGTACCGTGCGATAATGCACCCTTACAATTATAGTTTTTTTTTATTAGAAAGGTGATATTATGCAAAAACCAAAAGGCACATATGATGTTTTTGGACTATATGGTAAGAAGTTAAAAAACATTGAAAAAATTATTGAAAGTTTAATGGAAAAATACAATTATGAATATTTTAGAACTCCTATATTCGAGCAAAGTGAATTATTTCATCGTGGAATAGGGGAGACATCAGATATTGTTTCAAAAGAAACATATGATTTTAAAGATCGTAAAGATCGCAATATGACTTTAAGACCAGAAGGAACAGCAGGAGTTGTTAGAAGTTACATAGAAAACAAAATGTATTCAAACAATGTACAACCTGTTAAAACTTGGTATTATGGTCCAATGTATAGATACGAAAGACCACAAGCTGGAAGATTTAGAGAATTCTATCAATTCGGAGTTGAAGTATTTGGATCTAATAGTCCTTTATTAGATGCAGAAATAATAAGTATACCTGTTTATTTATATAACATTTTAGGACTTAAAAATATAAAGGTGAAAATTAATTCTTTAGGAGATGAAGAATCACACTCTAAATATCGGGATGCCTTAATGGATTATTTAAAGCCACATATTTCGAATTTATGTTTCGATTGCCAGGCAAGATATGAAAAGAACCCTTTACGAATACTTGACTGTAAAGTAGATAAAGAATCTGAAATTCTTAAAAATGCACCATTAATTAAAGATTTTTTAAATGAAAATAGTAGTACTCATTTTGAAAGTGTTTTAACAGCATTA
Organism: Bacilli bacterium; assembly: GCA_028684255.1. Classification (GTDB taxonomy): domain Bacteria; phylum Bacillota_I; class Bacilli_A; order RF39; family UBA660; genus CAKOQQ01. Next base: position 9,326 of record JAQUGJ010000007.1, read on the forward strand.
AAAAAATTAGATATTGAATATGAAGTTGATTATTCGATTGTTAGAGGATTAGATTATTATACTCATACAGTTTTTGAAGTAGTTTCAGAAACAAAATTAGGAACTGTTGTTTTATGTGGCGGTGGTAGATATAATAACCTAATTCAAGAATTAGGCGGACCAGATACACCAGGTGTTGGTTTTGCAATTGGTATGGAAAGATTACTTAATGTTCTAGAATCAGAAAATATTGAGTTAGACATTAATACTACAATAGATGCTTATATAATTCCTTTAAGTGAAGAGATAAGAAAGCATGCCTTAGTATTAGCAAATTCACTTAGATTAAATGGCTTTGTTGTCGATTATGACTTATTAAATCGCAACCTTAAAGCAAATTTTAAACAAAGTGAAAAATTAAATGCAAAATATGTAATAATTATTGGTGAAGATGAAGTTGTCAATAATTATGTGACTATTAAAAATAACCATACTAAAATAGAGGAAAAAGTTAAATTAGAAGACTTGGTGGATTATTTAGATGAAATTGAGTGTTCTTGTGAACATTGTGAGGAGGATTTATGAAAACAATAATGAACAATACATTAAATATAAATAGTGTTGGACAAATTGTAAAATTATATGGTTTTGTTGCTAAAAAAAGAAACTTAGGCGGACTTATTTTCATTGATTTAAGAGACCGAAGTGGAATAATTCAAATAGTTATCAGACCAGATAATAAACATTATAAAATAGCTGAATCATTGAAAAATGAATTTGTTATCGAAGTTGAAGGAAAGATTGTTGAACGTGAAAATAAAAATAAGAATATGGCAACTGGTGAAATAGAAGTAGATTTAAGTAACTTAGTAATACTTAGTGAGTCTAATGAACTTCCTTTTTCAGTAGCCGATGAAACAACTGCCTTTGAAGATACGAGATTAAAATACCGTTATTTAGATATTAGAAGAAATGAAATAAAAGATAAATTAATAATTAGACATAAAATAGCCCTAGCAGTTCGTGAATATCTAGATTCATTAAATTTTATTGAAGTAGAAACACCAATATTATGTAAATCGACTCCTGAAGGGGCAAGAGATTACTTGGTACCGAGTAGAGTAAATAAAGGTAAATTTTATGCATTACCACAATCACCACAATTATTTAAACAAATATTAATGGTAGGTGGAATGGAAAGATACTTTCAAATTGCTAAATGTTTTAGAGATGAAGACTTAAGATCAGATAGACAACCTGAATTCACTCAAATAGACATTGAAATGAGTTATGTTGATGAAAGTGATATCATGGCTATTAATGAAGGATTAATTCATTATTTATTTAGAAAAATTAAAGGTATTGATATAGATTTACCACTACTTAAATTAAAATATAAAGATGCTATTGAATATTATGGGTCTGATAAACCAGATTTAAGATTTGATATGAAAATAGAAGATATTACAGATGTTTTTAAAGCAAGTGACTTTAGTATATTTAAAAATGCAATTGAAAATAATTATGTAATCAACTGTTTAGTAGTAAAAAATAAATCAGCTGATTTTTCTAGAAAAGAAATAGATAAACTAACAGAAGTAGTAAAAACTTATCGCGCTAGTGGTTTAATGTACTTAAAGTTTAATGAAGAAGTAACAGGTAGTATTGCTAAATCAATAGAAAAAAGTGAATTAAAAGCTTTAAAAAATAAACTAAATATTGAAGATAATGATTTAGTATTGATAGTAGCGGATAAATATAATATCACTAAATCAGCGTTAGGAGCCTTAAGAAACAAGTTAGGACATTCCTTAAATTTAATTGATGAAAAATCTTATAATTTATTATGGGTAGTTGATTTTCCTTCATTTGAATATAGTGAAGAAGACAAAAGATACTATGCTTCACATCATCCATTTACATCTCCAAAAGATGAAGATATCGATAAATTAATAACAGATCCAGGCAATTGTTATTCTAAGGCCTATGACATGGTTATTAATGGTTATGAAGCTGGCGGAGGAAGCATTCGTATTCATAATAGAGAAGTTCAAAAGAAAATGTTTACCGCTTTAGGTATTAATGAAGAAGAGGCAAATGAAAAATTTGACTTTCTATTAGAGGCTTTTAAATATGGAGTTCCACCACATGGAGGAATTGCTTTTGGACTAGATAGATTGACAATGTTATTGACAAATACAGAAAACATTAAAGATGTTATTGCATTTCCTAAAACGACAAGTGCTTCAGATCTTATGAGTGAGTGTCCAAGCATAGTAGATACTAGACAATTAGATGAATTAGGAATAAAAATCAAATAAAAAATATACAAATAAAAGTAACTATGATATAATTATATTACCTAGATATGAGGACAGTTGGCTTTTAGAAAAACCTACTGAATTATGATTATTGGAAATCTGATTTATAAATTGTGTCGAATGCTTATTTTAAATAAGAATCCTTAAATTTATAGTGTGATGTCCACCTGGTGAAACAGGTTTTTAATCATCGGTCAACATCCCATATTTGGGTTTTTGTTTTTTTGATCAAAATAATGTATAATTTAGATGGTGGTATTATGTTTGAACGTACAGAATTAATAATCGGTAAAGATAATTTAGAAAAATTAAATAGAAGCTCTGTCTTAGTAATTGGATTAGGCGGAGTAGGTGGATATGTAGTCGAGGCTTTAGTAAGAAGTGGTATTGGCAAACTAATTATAGTTGATAATGATATAGTCGATATAACTAACTTAAATCGTCAAATAATTGCTACTGAAGAAGTTATAGGACTACCTAAAGTAGATGTAATGGAAAACAGGATTAAATCAATAAATCCTAATTGTGAAGTAATTAAATTAAAAGAATTTATATTACCTGAAAATATTGACTTACTTTTTCAAGAAAAAATAGATTTTCTAGTTGATGCTTGTGATACTATTGTGACTAAAAAATCTATCATTTTTGAATGTTTAAAAAGAGAAATTTTATTTATATCTTCAATGGGAAGTGGCAATAAAATAAATCCACTTAAATTTAAAATAACCGACCTAAGAAAAACAAACTATGACCCAATAGCTAAAATACTTAGAAAAATGGTTAAAGAAGAAAAATTAAAAGGGAACATTCCTGTTGTATGGAGTGATGAAAAACCGATTAAATCAAGAAAGGTAGGATCTTTAATGCCGGTAGTAGCAACAAGTGGTTTACTTAGTGCCAGCTATGTTTTAGGTCAATTATTAGGTGAAAAAAATGCTTGAAAAAAATTTAGAAAAAATTGTAAAAAAGTTAGATGGTAATGTTTTGATGATTGGAGTTAAATACGATCGAGTAATAAAATCACTACTTAAAAATAAAGACATTATAAGATGTAGTTTAATTGAAACAGATATTGAAGGTAAAACCGGTAAATCAGGTAAAGAAAAAAAGATTTTGCTAAAAGATATTAAAAAAATATTTGGTAAGAAGGAAATTGATTATGTTATTTGTAATTTAAAAGAAGTTAAAAATGAATTGCGTCACTATATCAAAAATAATATTTTTATCAATAAACAAAAAACTTATCTTTATGGTAATGTAGAAGATATCAATTTAGATGAACTAATTTATCGATATGAAAGATATGGTTCTAAAGTATCTCTAACAATTAATGAAGATGAATTTTTATTAGAAATCGATAACAGCAATACGCAAATTAGTAAATATAAAACTATAAGATTTTATAGTCGAGATATATTTTTTGACACATTTGAACAAATTGAAAAATATATATTAAAATAAGCATTTTATGTGCTTTTTTTTTGTGTTTATGCTTTGTTTTATTGTGATTTATTTAAATTTATAGTATAATTATTTTGTTAGGGTGATGTTATGTTTTTAAAGAATATCAAGATGCATGGATTTAAATCTTTTGCTGATAAAATAGAGATAGAATTAGATAAAAAAATAACTGGAATTGTTGGTCCAAATGGTTCTGGGAAAAGCAATGTTGTCGATGCTGTAAGGTGGGTACTTGGAGAACAATCTGTCAAATCATTACGTGGTGATGGATCGATGACAGATGTTATATTTTCTGGTAGTTCGACTAGGAATGCTTTAAATGTTGCTAGTGTAACTTTAGTTTTTGATAATAGCGATAATTATCTTCCTTTAGCATTTTCAGAAATATCAATAAGAAGAAGACTTTATAAAGATGGTACTAATGAATATTATATTAACAATGAAAGATGTCGTTTAAAAGATATAAATGATTTGTTAATGGATAGCGGATTTGCAAAAGAAAGCTTAAATATTATTTCACAAGGACAAGTTGATCAAATTATCTTAAGTAAATCATCTGAGCGCCGTACTATTATAGAAGAGGCTGCTGGTGTATTAAAATATAAAAGAAGAAAAGAAGAATCATTAAGAAAACTCGAAAAAACACATGCTAATATGGAAAGAGTTAATGACGTTATAAATGAATTAGAAATCCAAATTGGACCTTTAAAAGAACAAAAAGAAAAATTAGAAATTTATGAAAAAGTGGTTTCTGAGTTAGAAAACTTAGAAGTATCTTTAGTTGCAAGTGACATTACTAATATAAATTATCAATATAAAGAAAAGAAAAAAGAACTAGATGTTGTTAATGAAGAATTATTAAAAATAATGACAACTACAACTACTAATGAAGTTAAAATAGAAGAATTTAAAAACAATATTGATAAAATAGATAAAGAAATAAACGAAAAACAAAAAGAATTGTTGGATATAACATCATTAGTAGAGAAAACTAATAGTCAAAAAAACATAATATTAGAAAGACAAAAATATGTAGTCGAAGATCAAAAATTACATGACAATTTGGTGTTTTTAAAAGAAAAAAAATCAAAAATTACTAATGAAATAGAAACTAATAGATTTGAAATTGATTTAAAAGAAAAAGAATTAAAAGAAGTATTAGAAGAATTTAATAAAGAAAATAACGATATTCAAAAAAACAAACAATTGAAAAGTAATGTTGAATCAGAACTTTATAAAAAGAATAGAGAATTAATTTATCATAAAAATAAAATTGATAATTTAAGAGATACTATTGATAATAATAGTAGTTTACCTAGTAGTGTTAGAAATATTTTAAATAATCCTAAATTAGTGGGTATTCATAACGTGATTGGTAAATTAATCGAAGTAAAAGAAGAATATTCAATAGCAATAGCAACAGCTTTAGGACAGAGTGCTAATAACATTGTTGTAGATAATGAAAATATCGCTAAAGATGCTATAAATTATTTAAAGGAAAACAACATTGGAAGAGCAACTTTCTTCCCATTAAATATTATTAAACCTAAAGGAATAGAAAACAATTTAATCGATATGGTTAAAGGTATTGAAGGATACTTAGATGTTGCTAGTAATCTAGTTAAATATGATCAAAAATACCATGGAATAATCAGTAATCAATTAGGAAATGTAATTATTGCTAAAGATGTTAACAGTGCAAATAGAATATCTAAAATCATCAATTATAGATATCGTGTTGTAACTTTAGATGGTGAGTTATTTCATGTTGGTGGTTCAATTACTGGTGGTAAAGTTCAAAATAATAGAAACATTATCAGTGATAAATATGAATTAGAAAGCCTTATTCGTGAATATAGTAATATTGAGTTAGAAATTAAAAAACTAGAAGAAAAAATAAATGAAATTGACCATTATCTTAAAGTTCATGAAGATAAACATTATTTAATAAATAAAAACAAAATAACTATTGAAGAATACATTAAAAATAAATTAAATATTACTTTAGATTTAGAAGATAACTTAAATGATGCTCTTTTGGAAATGAAGAGCATTGATAATATAATGAATAAATCATTATCAGAAGAAGAAGAAAAAGTAATAAACGAATATTATGAAGTAGTTAAAAAAAGAGATTTTATCAGTAATGAATTAAATGAATTATTAAGAAATAAAAATAATTTAAATGACACTTTAGATGAATTTGAATTTGTGTTTAAAAAAGAGAATAGTTTATATAATTCTAAAAGTAATATTGCTAAAGAATTAGAAATTGAAATAAATCGATGTGATGTAAAACTAGATAATTTATTGATGATATTAAATGAAACATATAATACTACATATGAAAATGCTACTTTAAAATATAAACTAGAAATACCTGAAAAAGAAGCTAGAAGTAAAATAAGTAGATTAAAAAAAGAATTAAATGAAATAGGAGTAGTTAATTTAGCAAGTAAAGATGAATATGATAGAATTAGTACAAGATACAATTTTTTAATTACTCAAAAAGAAGATCTATATAATGCTGAAAATACCTTATTAGAAATTATTAAGGAAATGGATGTTATAATGGTTAAAAAATTAACTGAATCATTTAGTGTAATTAATAAAAATTTCCAAGAAACTTTTAAAGAATTATTTAGAGGTGGAAATGCTGAATTATTATTAACTGATCCAAGTAACATTCTTGAAACTGGTATTGAGATAGTAGCTTGTCCGCCAGGAAAAAGTTTAAAAAGTATAACTTTATTATCTGGTGGTGAAAAGACATTTACAGCAATAAGTTTATTATTTGCAATCTTAAAATCAAGACCAGTACCTTTTTCAATCTTAGATGAAGTAGAAGCAGCATTAGATGAATCAAATGTAAGTGCGTTCTGTCAATATCTTGATAAATTCAAAGATCAAACACAATTTATATTGATAACTCATAAAAAGAAAACAATGGAATATATGGATACTTTATATGGTGTTACAATGCAAGAGAGTGGGGTAAGTAAGTTAGTTAGTGTTAAATTAGAAGAAATTAAGGAGTGAGATAATGGAAATAGTATATTATTTATTAGGTTTTATATTTTTAATAATTGTTATCGCTATATTTATTTATAACAAAATAGTATCCTTAAATATCAGATGTAAAAACGGTTGGGCAAGTATTGATAATCAATTAAAAAGAAGGGCCGATTTAATCCCTAATTTAGTTGAAATAACAAAAGGATATGCTCAATATGAAAGTGAGACATTACTAAAAGTAGTTGAAGCAAGAAATACATCGATAGTAGAGATAGGGAAACAAAGTAAAGAAATAAGTGCAGGTGTAAGCAAACTTTTAGCACTATCGGAAGCCTATCCAGAATTAAAAGCTGATAAATTATTTTTAAATTTACAAGTAGAATTAACTGGAACTGAAGATAAAATAGCGTATGCAAGACAGTTTTATAACGATTCTGTTCAATATTACAATACTGCAATTATGATGTTTCCTAATAATATTTTAGCTAATATGTTAAAGTATAAAGAAAAAGAATATTTTCAAATAAATGAATCTGATAGGGAAAATGTGAGTGTAAAATTATGATATTAAGAGATGTAAAAAGAAATAAAAATAAAACTTATTTCATTGCTTTTCTTTTCTTTGTATTTTTAGCAGCATTTATATTTGCTATATCATTATTCTTTGCAGAAGCAACAAGTTTTACAGTAGTTATTGCAGTAGTTATATCTTTAATCGTTTCTGTAGGATCATATTATAATTCTGATAAAATAATTTTATCTTTAAATAAAGCAAGAGTAGCTACCAAAGAAGAATATGCTCAATTAAACAATATATTAGAAGGGCTATGTTTAGCAACTGGTTTACCAATGCCAAAGCTTTATATTATGGAAGACAGTGCTATGAATGCTTTTGCAACTGGTAGAAATCCTGAAAATGCTGTTATTTGTTTAACAACTGGTTTAATTGAAAGATTAGATAAAAATGAAGTTGAAGCTGTAATAGCGCATGAATTATCACACATTAAAAATTACGATATTTTGTTACAAACTGTTGCTATTGTAATGGTTGGAGCAGTTGTAATTGTATCAGATATCTTTTCTAGAAGTATTTATCGTTCTTCAGATGATAGAGACTCAGATAATAAATTTGGTGCAATAATAGCAATAATCAGTCTAATTTTTATTATACTAGCACCTATATTTGGTGAATTATTAAAACTTTTGTTATCTCGTAATAGAGAATATTTAGCAGATTCTAGTGCTGTTGAAATTACTAGAAATAAAGAAGGTTTAATATCTGCTTTAAAGAAAATAAGTGGCGATAGTGAAGTTTTAGAACAAGCTCATAAATCATCTGAATCACTATTTATTGTAAGTCCTTTAAAAGAACATAGAACTAAACCTAATTCAATTTGGAGTACTCATCCGAATTTAGAAAATAGAATTAAAGCGATTTCTGATATTCAATAAAAAAAGACCAAAAATGGTCTTTTTAAAATATTACATATTGATTTGTATCATATACAACATCATTTATTTTAATATATATATAGTATTTACCACTAATGTTAGTGCTATTTATATATTTTTTTATTGCCAAAATATCATTATCATTATATAAGTCTAAACACATAGCTGTATATGGTCTATTAGATATTATCATTTTATATGATTTTTTAGAAAACATATTATCTAAAATAATAGTTACATCATCATTTTTTAAAAAACTTCCAGAGATAACTAAACGATCTGTCTCTTTGTAAATATTAATATTTTTTTCTGATTTAATTGTTTCTATATCTTTGTTAAAAAGTAGTAATGAATTATCAGTTGTTTCTGTTTCTGCAAATGCGCCTAAAATAGTTCCTTTACCTAAAACATATTGATCATTTGCATATAAACCCATCTTTTCGGCACGATAAGTGTTGGTCTTTAGTAATAACTCAAATACGACTAAATCGTCTAAAAATTCAACTGTATAGCTTTTTAAATCGACATTTTTATTTGTCAATCCTGCTGGACTATTTGAAGGTTTACCATTTTCAGATACAACTCCACCAGAATGTATTAAATAATTATTTTTACCTAAATAATCAACATCAGAAATATATGGTGAATAAAATTCACTGCCTCTTTCTTTTCCGTATTGCCATACTTGTGAAATTGTCATATTGCTTGTATTTATTTTGTATATTACACCACGGCTATAATTATCTTCAGCAGCTATTCCATTTTTCAAACGCTTAGAACGGTTATTACCATTATCAAATAAAAATACATTTCCATTTGGTAATATCATTGCAGCATGTTGTGCCCACTGCCATTCAAATGGTGCAGATATTGATGTAAATAAATATTGTTTCATATCTTTAGACCAATTTTGATCATCACCTATAATCCAATTTATTTCAGTAGTGTCATAATCAATATTTACTACTGAATCTGTATGTCTTCCAGATAATGTAATTGAATTTGTTTTAGCATCATACCATACTGAATTGTTATGAAACCAATCAAATAAAGAACTGTAATCATTTAGACCTTCATCAATAGGTAATATCCTAGTTAAATCGATAGTTTTAACTATTTTTCCAGTATTTCTATCTATTTCTACAACATAATCTTCAACTGTGTTATTTTTAAAATTATTGGTTGCAACAAGTAAATTTCCATCTTCTAATTCAAAGACATCGTGATGATATCCACCCGGTAATTTATATTCAAAATATATTTTTCCAAGTAAATCCATTTCTATTAATCCAGTTGTGTAATAAGGTTCCTCCATTAGTCGGTTGCTACCGATTAAAATATGACCATTATCTAATCTTTGAATATCCCATGAATAATCTTCCGTTAAATACCATCTTACATCTCCATTAGTGTCATAAGCTGCTGTATATCCTTTTGAAGATGGAGTTACAAAATATAAATCATTGTTTAAAAA
>JAQUGJ010000089.1:0-4495 GCA_028684255.1 Bacilli bacterium
CACTTATTAAATAAATTTTACGATTAGGAAAATTTTTTGATAAATAAGGATATATATCTTTAAGTAATGATTTAACCATAAACTTTCTCCTTTTTTAGATTATATTAAACTATATATTAGGATAAAATACAATTATAAATTAAATAATCAATTATATTTATATTTTATAGCTTATTATAGATCAAAAATAATGCAATTAGTTAGATACAACCTATGATTCATCTAATATTGCATTTACTTTGAGATTCAACTAAATATGTCAATTTAGATATTCCAATTACAAGAATATTGACATTTATACCTAAAACCACTGATGGGCATCAGTGGCTTCTGGTAGGTGTCAATGTTTTCAAGGGAGTTTTGACTTGCTTAATTGCTTTAACCAGCAAAATAACATTGCATAAAACAACATTGATTAATTACTTTTTTTAATGATATAATTGTGTTAATAGAGGAGTTGCAATGTATGGCTAAAAAAATTAGAGTTGAGAACTATGAAACTGAAATAAGTAGTGAAGAATCTTTAAAATCAAAACCAAAATTGAAGCCTAAAAAAAATAAAATAAAATTATTATTGATTGTGTTTTTAATTATTTTGATTGTTGTTAATGTTGCGTTAGGATTCTTATATTTTAAAAGTACGAATAAAAACGGAAAATTAAAAGAAGAAAACAATAAAATTCTTAAATTAAATGAAGATTTAGAAAACGAAAATGAAGAAATAAACAGTAATTTGTTTAACGTTATTGGACTTGATTCTGTTTATTACGTGAAAAATAAGTTAAATTTTATGGATGATAACATTGTTTTTAAGATAGAAGGATTTGGTAATTACTATTATACATATGATTGTATGATGCAAAAAGTAAATGGAAGTTATTCTTACTGGGCATATAACAAAGAGGCTGCAATTTCTAATGGGTTAAGAGCTGGTGGATGTTAATGAAAAAAATAATATGCTTCTTTATTTTATTAACAATTATACCTATTAGTGTTTATGCTAAAGAATATGAATATGAAGACGAAAATGCTAAATTAAAGTATTCTATTAATGAAACAATTTGGACAGAAAAGTCATTAAGTACAGAAAGAGAATATATAGATAAAAAATGGGAAAATAGTGATTGTGGTGTTTTGATGTATGGATCATCAGATTTGTGGGGAGAATTGAGTAATGAAGAAAAATCAGGATATTCTCGCGCAGCATTTAACAGTACTATTCTAGATAATTCATTTTTAGAAACATACAAACAAGTTTTTACTGAAATGGGATACAATATTACCTCATCACGTTTAGTTGATATAGGTATGCAAACGATGAGATATGAAGGAACAGCTACTTACAATGGAATGACTTTTAATTATTTGGGCTTTCTTACATTGAATAATGGTTATTTAACTCAATGGCAATATTTTGGTCAAACAGATACAATATGTACAAGTAGAGTTTATGCAGCAGTGAATTCAGTAGAATCTACAATTTCAAATAGTGGTAGTTCTAGTTCGTTAAACTTTGGTTATGGAAATATTATTTTTAGTTTAATACTTACAATTTTTGCATATATGATTTATCCCTTTATAAGGACAAAAATTATGAATATAGAATATAATAAAAACACTTGTAAAAAAATGGCACTGTGGAATTCGATTGTTGTCGGAGGTATTTTTTTGATATTGACCACTGCATTACAAGAAAACGCTACTTGGAGTGTAGGACCAGCATTTATATATTATTGGATAAATAGAACTTTGTGGATAAAAAAAGATAAAAGTACAAATTATACAATTTGTGAAAATTGTGGGTGTAAAGTTTTAAATAAATTTAAAAAATGTCCTAAATGTGGAAGGGTGGTAAAATAATGAAAAAATCAAAAAGTAAAATTGGATGGATCATATTTTTATTGTTTTTGATGTATGCATCTGCTAATGGTAATTACCTTAATTTGGGTGATGACTATTTATACAAAAATAGTTCTTGGCTTGCTTTAATTGATTTAGCTGTTTGTTCTGTTGCAATGATGATTATTCCATTTATTTGGAGATTAGTTAATCGTGAAAAACTTCCTTTTGCAAAAGGTAAAAAAATCTGTATGTGGAACAGCATTATACTATTCATTTTATCAATTATATTAATGGCAGTAGTAGAAACAAGTTTTATAGGCGGATTAGGTGCATTAATATACTACTATATTAATAAATGGTTATTTGTAAATGAAAAAGATTACGAGGATCAAGATATAATATGCAGTAATTGTGATACGAAAGTTAGTTCAAAATTAAAAAAATGTCCAAACTGTGAGTTGCCGTTGAATGATTTGAAAAAAGAAAATAATAATCTTGAAGTTATATATGTAGATGATATAGAAGATGACGACGAAACTATTGAGGAAACTGAAATAAATACTTTTAAATGTTCTAATTGTGGTTTTATAGTAAAAGAGTCTGATGAAAAATGTTCTAATTGTGGTGAAGTATTTGAAGATGAAGACGAAAAAGAAGACAGCAAAAAACAGAACAAATCTGACATGGATCAAAAATATTCGAATTTAACCAAATTAAAAAAATTATTGGATAAAAAAATTATTTCCAAAGAAGAATTTGAAAAAGAAAAAAAGAAAATTTTAAATAAATAATTTCTAGTGACGAAAATTACAATTTTGAATGGTATTAAAGATGATGATAAGATCATCTTTTTTATATAAAACGATAATTATATGTATAATCAAAATTATTCATTATTTTTATAAAAGAAATATTACTAATTTTTTTTACATTTTAAAATTTTAAGGATAAAGTAATATTTGAATTTTAAAAATACTATGCTATAATTTATATATAATTTAAGGAGGAAATGTTTATGAATTTTGATGGAAACGATATAGGTTTTTTTGAATCGACATCCGGAAGTTCAGATGCAAAAAGAAGTATACTGGGATTGATGAACTCAATCGCAAAGTATGATGGAATAGTTTGGGAAAGAAAAGCAGAATATTATAATGGAAAAAAATTAATTGATATTATAAAAAATAAAAGTGATTATAAAGAATTTATTAAAGCTTTAAAGCGAACAGAAGGAGAAATTTCTTTTAGCGGTGGAGCTAGTTCTGGGATTCCGGTTAGAGCCTTTTTCAGAAATGAATGTTCAGAAATTATTGATACATATGGTGGTTTTCTTGATAAAATGATTGTGAAAAATAATTAATGCAAAAAAGAAGAAGCATAACTTTTGGACTTGTGTGGTCAATATTGGTGATTTTATTTGCTTTTATATTTAATTTTGCAAGCCTTTTATTTATTATCCTAACATTAGTTTTCTTTCTTGGGCCTAGTTTTTTTAAAAAAGATTAGAAAAAGAACGCGATATTTTATATTTCGTGTTTTTTTTGAAATATTTTTTCCACCTAAAACTACTATTAGGCACCAGTGGCTTCTGGTAGGTTTCAATGTTTTCAAAGACTTTTTGCTATGCATAATGACTTTATCGGGCATTAGCGGCTTTGAGGGGATATAAGATATTTACAGATGACAAAATTATTATCGCCTTGTAGTTTATATATTTTAATTTATGATATAATCATTTAAGAGGTGTTATTGTGGATTATAATAAAGAAGATGACGACATTACAAATATTAATAATTATTTAATTAATTCTGGAGTCAAAATGGAATTGGCATACATCGCCGATGAAAAGAACGCGATATCAGAAGTTGAAAAAGACGGAATGAATCTTAAGGTATGTAGTAAGGAATTAAAAAAGAACAAAAGGGTAGTCATGAAAGCTCTGGCCAATAATGGGCTTGCCTTACAGTATGCGGATGAAACGTTAAGAAATAACAAGGAAATCGTTTTAATTGCAATAAAAAAATCTAGCGGCGCGCTAAAATATGCTAGTGAAGAACTAAGAAGTGACAAACAGTTTATTTTAGAGGTGATAAACTTAAGAAGCTCGGAAATAAAATATGCCTCTGGAGATTTAAATTTAGATAAAGACTATGTATATAAAATTTTAGAGTCAAATGCCTTCATTTTCGAATATTTAAGCGAAGAAATAAGAGATAACGAAGAAACAGCAGCAAAAGCAATTAAAAAATATGAGTATAATCTTTATTTTGTTAGCGATAGGTTGAAGAAGGATGGAGACTTTATTTTGGAAATGTTAAAATTATCTCCTGTTGCCCTATGCTATGCTAATGAAAAACAAAAAAATGATAGAGAGGTAGTTTTAGATGCCGTTTCACGAAATCCTCAAGTGTTGGAGTATGCTAGTGAAGAACTAAAAAATGATCAATCCATTGTTATGGAAGCAATAAATAATGATATATCTGCTGCGAAATATGTTGGAAAAGAATTGATGAGAGATAAGAAATTTGTAATAGATTTATAATAGATAAACTAATTGATGAAGGTTATAAAAATTTAAATGGAATTAACATTAATATTTCTAGAGAAGAAATGGCTAAAAGATTGATATCATCAGGAGTAGAAAAAGACAAT
>JAQUGJ010000090.1:0-4416 GCA_028684255.1 Bacilli bacterium
TACATATGATCTTTAAAGGAAATCCTGGTACTGGTAAAACTACAATAGCGCGTACAGTGGCAAACATGTTTTATAATATTGGAATATTAAAAACTAATAAAGTAATTGAAGTTGATAGAGAAAAATTGGTAGGTAAATACGTTGGTCATACAGCAGGACAAACAAAAGAAATGGTTGAACAAGCCCTAGATGGAGTATTATTCATCGATGAAGCTTATGCTTTATCTAAAGGTGGAGAAACCGATTTTGGAAGGGAAGCAATTGATACATTAGTAAAATTAATGGAAGACTATCGTGATCGTCTAGTAGTTATATTAGCAGGATATAGTAATGAAATGGAAATGTTTTTAGAAACTAATCCAGGTTTGAGATCTAGATTTCCTAACATTATTGAGTTTCCTAATTATTCAACTGAAGAACTTCTTCGAATAGCACAATTATTCTGTGAAAACAATGGTTATAGAATGAGTGATAAAGCTTTAGAAAAACTAAAATTATTGTTAGATACTAAAAGAGTTGAACCTAAATTTGGAAATGGTCGTGGAGTAAGAAATATATTTGAAAAATCTGTAAGAAACTTGGCCCGTAGATTAGCAAAAGTTGATGATTATAATAAAATAACAAACGACGAATTACAACTTTTAGAAGAAGAAGATATGGAGATATAATGGAAGAGTTAAATAAAAAAATAGAATCTTTAGAAAAAAGAGTTTTAGAATTAGAAAAGGTAATGGTTAAACAAAAAATTAAGAAAGTAATAAGAATTGTTATAACGATTATTTTATTAATCTTTTTAGCGTTTAGTGCTTTCTCTATATTTCAAGTATATCAACAGTTTTCAGAGTATTTCTCACAATTCGGAATAGGAAAATAATAAAAAAAGTATAGTACTCTATACTTTTAATAACTAATCATTTTTGATTAGTTTTTTTTCGACATAATATACAAAGTAATACATAATTGCTGAAACAAAAGCTAAAATTAAAATTCCAGTTATTACTAAATTCAAGTTAAAAACTTGAGAACCATACATTATGATTTATCATTATAATCCAAAACAAGAGACTAATTAGTCTCTTGTTTTATTAAATTACCATCATCAAATTCATATACCTCATCTGCCAACATAGATATATCTTCTTTTATATGTGAAGCAATTATTATAAGTTTTCCTCGTTTTTTCAAACTATTGAGCAAAAGTCTTAGTGATTCTGCAGTTTTGTTTTCTATTCCATTAAATGGTTCATCAAAAATCATTATATCAGGATCTTCCATAATTACTTGTGCTATCCCTAATTTTTGTTTTGTGCCTAATGAATAAGTCTCATATTTTTTATTAATATCTTTATCTAAATTTACTAATTTAATTGCTTGATGTATTTCTTTCTCACTTATTTTATTCTGAATCTCAGCTAGTATTTTTAAATTTTCAAATCCTGTTAATTCAGGTAAAAAACCAGGTTTTTCAATTAGTGCACGTGTATTTTTAGGAAAAGAATTTTCCTTAACTATATCTATACCATCTACAATAACGCTTCCACTGGTTGGAGCATAAAAGCCACAGATTATTTTTAAAAAAACTGTTTTCCCAGATCCGTTTCTTCCTATCAATCCTATTATTTTTCCACTTTCAAAATTTACAGATATATCTTTTAAAACTTCAACTTTCTTAAAATTCTTTGATATATTTTTAACTTCTATTTTCATTAATTACTCCTTTCAAAAACATATTTATAGTCACGTTTTCCAATAATTATATTTAATAATATAGTTACTAATATTAATATAATAACAATCAATAAATCTTGATTTTTCATCATTATATTAAAAGGGATTAATATTTTTTTTATAATACAAAACATTAATAATCCTAACGAAATTATCATTGTAATTTTTCTTGCCTTAAATAACATGTAATTTAATAGAAAAAGATTTTGAATAAGCAAAAGGCATGATAAATCGCATATAATTAATAAACTAATACTGTTAATTGAAGTTTTAAATATTATTGAATACATAATAATCAGCATATAACAAATAAAACGAATTATTATAGTTACTATACTAACTGTAATAATTTTTGATATTATCCATTTTTTAGAACTAGCTCTTAATAAATATTGTTCGAGACTTGCTTCTTTTAATAATATTTTTAATTGAATTAGAATATAAAAAAGTATATTAAATAAGTATATTATTATCTCAATTATATTGTATATTGAATCTATTTTAATACCTAAAGATTTGTAATAAAAAGGTGTTGAATTAGAAGACAAAACCGAAACAATACTTATAATACTAAATATTAAAAAATAAAAATATAACATTTTTTCGTTTTTTATATTTAACAAGTCGTTTTTAAATATATATTTCATTATTCACATACTCCTTTTTTACTTTTACAAACAAACAGATAAACAATTGCCAATACAACAGATAATGACAATATATATACAAAAAAGCATGAAATTTCTAAATAAAACGAATTATATGGAATCAATTGAATATATGATCCGGGCGATAATGGCAACATTAATATATTTGATACTGGTTCAAGATTTAATGATGTTCCCAAAATCAAACCATATATAATAATATTAAATAATATAACTATTTTTTTATCTATTAGCATAAATAAAAATAAATTTAAAAATGAAAAAAATTGACACAAAAAATAGTATTTAAATATAACATAAACTAAATACTGTATATTTGAAATCGCATAATTATACATTCCAAAAGAATTCATTTTAGCTATTTGTATATTTTGTCCTCTAAAAATAATTAAAGTAAAGATCGTTGAAACAACAAAAATGGTAAAAAATAAGTTATTTGTAGAAAAAACTTTATTATATAATATTTTGTGATATCTTTTCTTATTTTCATTTCTGATTATATTTAAATCATTTTTTTTAAAAAATTCATAAATTGTATAAGTTAAGATTAAAAAGAAACATAAATATATAAATACGAAATACTTATTTGTTCCAAATACTAAAAGTAGTGGCCCAAAGTAATCATTTATTGGTGAAGAAAAACCAATCGTTATAGTATAAAAGATATAAACAAAAGATAATACTAGAATAATTTTTATTAAACTATTATTTAAAATTTCTTGCAAAAATATTATATTTTTTTTAGTTTTCATTTCTTATCACTACTTTCTTTTTATCACGATACATTAAGTAAACAATTAATGAAGATACAAAAAAGTATGCAAAACCATAAATAAAGTAAGTCCACATTCCATATACTTGAGTAAGCGTTAGACTACTAAATAGAGATAACGAATAATATATTTCAACAGAGTATCCACATTTATAATATAAAAATGCTCCTACGAGTGCTTCGGCTATTATACCTATTCCTACTATAGTTAAATATGATAATAAGATTAATATTAAATATGGCAAATTCTTTCTTAAATAAATTAAAAAGATATTTACATAAAAAATCCCCCATAACGCTATATCAAACAAATAGATAAATATAAAAAGAAAGAAAGTTGGCCATGTCGAAAAATGTTCGCTTCCAATAGCCATCACATCAGGATTTGTTTTTAATGTATTAATAACGTTAATATTTCCCGTTACTATTGATAATATTATTAAAAAGACAATTATAAATAAAGGTAACACCAGAGAATATAAATATGTTTTAAATATTTGCTTTCTTATCTCTTTTTTGTAATCACTTCTAATTAAGGTGTTTTTCCACATGCCACTATTAAAATAATTATATATTCCATATGTACTTGCAAGCAATATAACTAATGAAGAAAGAGGAAGAAGTAAAACAAATGGCATTTCGGTTATGGCTAACCCATATATTGTAAATGCATCATTCATTTTCATATCCCAGTCCGCTTTTTCTGGATACAACTTGATTATTTTTTTGTAATCAGAAACAAATCTTAAGTGTTCTATACCATATTTTATTGCTACATAAATTGCTCCTAATAATAACACTACAAATACTATAAAAAACAATTTATTCTCCTTAAAAGATTTTTTCATTTTATCACTCCCATAATTAAATGCAAATATATAGCTACAACATTACTACATACTACATATTTTTAATTATACAAATAATTATAAACAGTTTCTTCAGGAATCCATTGTCCCCAAAACTGAAAAGAAAAAACACTCCAATTTTTTGCTTTTATTTGAATTTTTGTTGCATCATAATCCATTACACCATATGTATTTGAACCAGTTAAATCGCCGATTCCAACAAAACTATTCTTTGGTAAATTTTTTCAATTACTATATCCGGTAGAACTACCGAGTATATTTCTGCCATAAACTCTAGCTTGAACAGCTTTATCTTGATAATAATCAATCGCATACTGTTTACTAATTTCCTCTTTCACTAAAGTGGACGAGGTATAAGAACCAGAATACGAAGGTATAG
>JAQUGJ010000091.1:0-4403 GCA_028684255.1 Bacilli bacterium
TTGTTTCAAGATCGTAATAAGTATTTAGCAAAAATGGGATTTAATTATTTTCTTCATCGAGGAAACGGATTAAATAAATTGATGAATTGTAATAAATGGCCTCAAAGTGATTTAGAGATGGTAAGTGTTACTACTAATCAATTTATAACTAAAGAACCATTTTTAGTTTATTATGTTTCAGTAAGTGGTCATATGCCTTGGGGTTTTAATGAAAATTCAATGTCGATAAAAAACAAGCATTTAGTATCTGATTTAGATATGAGTTCAGAAGCAAAGGCTTATGTGGCTGCTAATATTGAATTAGATAGAGCTTTAAGATTATTGATTGAAAGATTAGAAACTGCTGGTATTTTAGATGATACTGTTATAGCACTTGTATCAGATCATTATCCATACAGTATGAAACAATCGACAGTAACTGAATTAGCAGGTACTTATTTAGATCCTATTATTGATATTAATAAAAACACTTTGATTATATGGAATAGTCAAACAGAAGATACTCATATTTCTAAAACTGCTAGTCAATTAGATTTTATGCCAACTTTATATAATCTATTTGGAATTGAATATGATTCTAGATTATTTGTTGGAAAAGATATATTGAGTACTGAACCAGGACTTGTGTTTTTCACTAATAGAAGTTGGGTTACAGATGCAGGAAAGTATTATGCTTCAAGTGGAACTTTTAAAAAAAACAATGATGTAGTTTTAGAAGATGGCTATATTTCAAAGATTAATGAAATTGTTTCTAATAAGACAAGTATTAGTAAGTCTATTTTAAAAAATGATTATTATCGCAAAGTATTTAATAAATAAATTGTAAAATTAAAATTACAATTTTTTTATGTTAATATATTGTTGTTTTAAAGACATATAATTTAATGGTGATTACATTGTTTTATAAAAAAATATTAGTTCGTATTAGGATTGTTTCTTTTATTTTTGTTTTACTTTTTATAATAATAATAGGCAGAGTGTTTTTTATTCAAGTAATCGAATATAAGAAATTAAGTAATTATGCTTTTAATTTATGGAGTAGAAATCTTCCGGTTGAAGGTAATAGGGGAATTATCTACGATCGAAATGGGATTGTTATTGCGGATAATATAACGACAACTTCTTTAATGCTGATTACTAATCAAATAAAGGACAAACAAAAAACGGCGTCTTTACTTGCACCCATTTTAAATGTTAGTTATGATGAAATGTGGAGGCATGTAACTAAGAGAACATCGATTGAAAGAGTGCATCCAGAAGGAAGAAGATTAAGTTATACAACTGCCGATAAAATAATAAATTTAGATTTACCAGGTGTCTACTTGGTAAAAGAAGCAAAAAGATATTATCCATATGACAGTTATATGTCACATACAATTGGTTTTGTTGGTATCGATAATCAAGGTTTAAGTGGTTTAGAACTTATGTATAACGACTATTTAACTGGTGAATATGGTGCCATAAAATATTTAAGTGACGCTAAAGGAAATAAACTTAAATTAAGTGAGATTTATGAAATGCCACAGGATGGTATTAATTTAACTTTAACGATAAATCATGAGATTCAAACTTCATTAGAAAGAGAACTTAACAATACTATGTTAAAATATAATCCAGATCAAACACTTGGAATTGTAATGAATCCAAATACGGGAGAAATTTTAGCAATCTCATCCCGTCCAAATTATTCACCGAGTAGTTATCAAGATTATGATATTGAAACTATTAATAGAAATCTACCAATATGGGCTACTTATGAACCGGGATCAACTTTTAAAATAATAACTTTAGCATCTGTATTAGAAGAAAAATTAGTTGATTTAGATAAAGATACTTTTTATGATGGTGGTTCTGTAACGGTAGAAGGTGCTAGAATAAAATGCTGGAAAGTGGGAGGACATGGATCTCAGACTTATTTAGAGGTCGTTCAAAATTCTTGCAACCCAGGATTTGTATCACTAGGGCAGAAGTTAGGAACTGAAAGATTATTTAATTATATTGATAAGTTTGGATTTGGTAAAAAAACAGGTATTGATTTAAATGGGGAAGGAACAGGCATTTTATTTGATGTTAAAGATGTTGGACCAGTCGAATTAGCGACTACGTCATTCGGTCAAGGGGTAAGTGTTACTCCTATACAACTAGTAATCAGATAAATGAAACTTTAAAAAAATATGTTTTATTTAAGGTTAAAAAGAGCATAGTGACTTTTGTTTTAAAAAATGGTAAAATGCTATTAGAAATATAATAATTTTTTAAAAGGAGCATATAATTTCATAGCAAAAGTAAGTGTAATAATACCTGTTTATAATTATAGAATTCGTAGGGATTCAGTTATGACTTCTAATAATATATCGAAAAAATAAAGACCTAATGGTTGCTTTTGATGAAGTGATTGATTATTTTAAAAAGAAAAAATCATAAAAAAATTAATAAAATAACAAATATAAGGCACCAAAAAGTTGGTGTTTTTATTAAGTTGGTATTTTTGTGAGTTTGATAACAATATTAATAATATGATATACTTAAAAAGTAGGGGTAGAGATATGAAAATTAAAGAAGAATTTAAAATTATTAAAAGGCATTATAAAAGATTAATTAAAATGACTAAGAATCATTATTTTGTTGGTATCGAGAACGAGTGGATAGTAGATAATTACTATTTAATTGTCGAACAAGAACATTTTGTAAAAGCTTTCTTATTTGATAAAAAAACAAATATGTACGCTAATAAAAATGTTGATATGTATAGGATTGTTGAAGATATTTTAAATAGAAATAACTATACTATCAATGAGAAGATATTAACTAAAGAAGTTGATCGTTACCAAAGAAAAAGTGGCTATAATTTTTTATATGATGAAATTAGAATTTTACCTAATATTGTATCAATTTTAATTGTTAAAAAAATAGCTGATATTTGTAATGATGAATTAATAGAATTAAACGATAAGAAAAAAGTAAATAATTTAATTAATCGACTTAAAATTGCGACTATAAATGAAGAACAAATTGATTTAACTACATATTTTGATATTAATGAAAAAACAAGTAATTTTTCATTAGTATATTTTAACGAGCAGTTAAAGGAATTAAGAAAATATTCAAATGTTGTCTTTAAACAATTAGATTCGCTTCTTGTTAGTAGAGGGATGTCTTTAAAGACTATTATTAATGAAGAACATTATTCTAAGGCAAATGTAAGTATTGTTTTAGCAAATGCATTTAATAGTTTAGAAAAAATTAATCTTATTTCAATTGAAAATTTATATAATAAATTAAGTTATGTTGAAAAACTATTAATTAAAGATAAATTCTATCAAAAAATGTCACAAGATACTAAGAATCTTTATCGTAATAAAATAAAATTAGAGGCTAAAAAAGGCAAGAAAAATATTAATGAATATATCGATAATTTATTTGTTAAAAATGCTAATTTAACCGAATCGATTTTCACTTTTAAAAAGACTTCAATTAAGTCTTATCTTTATGTGTCATTAATTTTAATTTTCACATTGTTATTATCATATTTTTTATCTTTAGTCTACATAGACAATATTATCCTTGGAATGATTTTATTATTAATTCCAGTAAGTGAAATTGTCATATTTTATTTAAATAGAATATTTATGAATTTTCATAGTAGTAAACCATTGCCAAGATTAGATTTTTCAAACGGTATTCCAAAAGATTGTAAGACAATGGTGGTAATGCCAACTATTATTAAAGATACTAAAAAGATAGACAGTGTTTTTAAAAACTTAGAGTCTTATTATTTGGCATGCAAAAAAACTAATATTTATTTTGCATTATTAGGTGATTGTAAAGAACAAGTTGAAGAATTTAATGAAGTAGATGAAACAATTGCAAAATATGGTAAAGAAGTAGTAGATCGTTTAAATGAAAAATATAAAAAAGAAATATTTCATTTTGCATATCGTAAAAGAAAATTTAATAAAGGTGAAAACAGTTGGCTTGGTTTTGAGAGAAAAAGAGGTGCTTTATTAGAGTTCAATGATTTATTACTTGGTAATTTAACAGAAGAAGAACAAAAAAATCGTTATCATATTAATACTTTTAAAAATTTTAAACATAAAATTAAATATGTTATTACTTTAGATGTCGATACTAAACTGTTATTAAACAGTGCCGTTGAATTAATCGGAATAATGGCGCATCCATTAAATAAACCAATTTTAAATACTAAGAAAAACAGAGTTATTAAAGGTTATGGAATATTACAACCAAGGGTTACAGTTGATGTTGATTCTACTAATACATCATTATTCTCACAAGTATATGCTGGTATTGGTGGATTAGATCATTACAATAATGTGTTTCCTAATTTCTATCAAGATGTATTTAATGAAGGAAGTTTTACAGGAAAAGGAATTTATGATTTA
>JAQUGJ010000092.1:0-4400 GCA_028684255.1 Bacilli bacterium
ATCTTTCTATCTAAAATTTTAATATGTTTGTATTTATCAAATAATATTTTCTTGTCTTTAAGACTTTTCTTTTTTTCTGAAAAATAGGATAAATTTTCGTTTATTGTTTCTACTCTGCAATTTAGATCTGATATTTCATTTCTAAAATTTTCTGTTAGGATTTTAAATTCCGAATCAGAAATCAATCCATCAACTCGGTCCTCATATAATTTCTTATAATAAAGGTTTTTCTTTTTGATTGTTGCCTCTATACTTTCTTTTTCTTTTCCTAAAGCTTGAATCTTAACTATATATTCATTATCTGCTTTTGTCTTATTATTATTCATTTCTTTTAACATTTCTAGATTAAAATATTCATCAAGTTTATTATTCATTTGATCTATAATAACTTTTTCAAGAAGATCTACTCTAATTGAAAATTTATTTTGACATTGAGTGCTACCATCATGTGTACCTTTACATCTTAAATACTCAATAAACTTACCATTTCTATTATTAGTATTTCTGGTAAACACTTTACTACATTCAGCACAATAAACTTTTGCTGAAAAGTAATGAACCTCTCCTGTTTTTAAAGGTTTTTTTCTAGCAGCAAATTTCGACGAAACAATATTCCAAATATCTTTATCTATTATAGCTTCATGAACATTTTCAACAATAATCCAGTCCTTTTTAGGATTCTTTATTTTTTTCTTATTCTTATAACTTAAATTGCGACTTTTACCTTGAACCAAATTTCCAATATATACTGGATTTTTTAGCATTTTGCCTATTGTATCAGTATACCAAGCAGATTTATTTTTTGTTGTATGGCAATAATAATTTGATCCCATTGACTTTTTATATTCATAAGGCGAGAGAATATTTTGGCTATTTAAATAAGTTGCAATTTTATAATAACCCCAGCCCTCACTATATAACTTAAAAATTTTTTTAACTATCTCTGCACTTACAGGATCTATAATTAAAGCATTTTTATTATCGGGATTTTTTAAATATCCATAGGGTGCAAAAGAACTAGTAAGTTCACCTCTTATGTTTTTAGCTCTTAAAGTTCCTCGTATATTCTCAGATAAATCTTCTAAATACCATTCATTTATAAGTCCATTAATTTGTCTAGATTTTTTATTGCCTTTATTATCAGTGTCTGCATTATCTATTAAACTAACAAATCTAATGTTCCATTCTAAAAATTTATTATGAATATATTTTTCTACATCCTCCAAATCTCTGGTAAATCTAGATTGAGTTTTACATAAAACAATATCAATTTTGCCATTTTCACAATCTTTAAGTATTCTTTCATAATCTGGTCTATAAACCCCTGCACCCGAATAATCTTCATCACAATAAATATCATATATTTCCCATCCTTGGGAAATAGCATATTGAATTAACATATTCTTTTGGTTTTGAATACTTTCGCTTTCATCTGTTACATTTTTTTTATCTCTATCTTCATCAGAAAGTCTTGCGTAAATACCTACCCTTCTTCTCATAGTCATACCTCCACTTTCTTATCTAGGTAATGACTACTTATATTTTTGTTTTTTAAATATAAACAACTAATAATAGTATACCATGATAAAATCATATTTAAATATCTTTAATTGATTCATATTCTAAATAAAGAATAATCTTTAACCATTTTTCATTAAAAATCCTTATTAACTCATTCTCATCTTTACTATTTGAATTTATAATGTTATTAACTATAAATACTGGTTTCATATCTTTGAATCCCCCTCTACTATAATCCTATTAACGAAATTAAAAAAAATGAAATTTACTAAAAATTTCATAATAAAACTAATGTTTTTTAAATAATCAGCTATATTAATATTTAAAAAAAGAATAAATAAAATTTATTCCCTTTTTAAAAACTAATAAAAAGTTTTTTTATGTATACTTATATAAGTTTTCTCATTATCTAACCTTATGTCAATATAAAATCTATCTGAATTCAAATTTTCAATTCTTTCTTTATCATCCCCACTAATAATATTATCAATAACTATTTGACAGTATAAAATTGAATTTTCAAATTGATACATAACATTGTACTTTTGATCATTAAACAAAACTGTTATTTCTTTTTCAATATCTTTAAATTCTAATTTAAAATCTTCATAAAAATTATTTATTGATTCTTCACTAGCTTCTTCTGTTTTTATTTTTTGTTTTTTAATTTTATTATTCAACTTTTCAACAGTGAAATAAGTATGCGATAAGTCTTCTAAAAGATGAATTCCTCTAATTAATTCACCTTTTTTATAACAAGAAAAATTTTTATAAAGAATAGTATCTCTAAAAATGGGGTACCCAATAATTGGAAATATAATCGTTTTATAATGAAGCTGTTTTACTTCTTCAGGAGTTAGTAAATCTCTACCCATAAGACCAATAGATCTATTACCATTATAATTAATATTTGAAATAGATTGACTTACTGAATTGGATTCAATAGTTTTTTTCCCTAATCTTTTACTAATGGCTTCTGCTGTTTCTTGTGTATTTGTCTTTAGATAAACTAAACCACAGTTATCCAAAATTATTTGAGCTACCTCTTTTCCATAAACATTATCAAGTTGTGATAATGATTGAATAAAAAACTGAAATCTCATACCTCTTGATCTAGCAACAGATACAATAGCTTCAATATCAGCAAGCGGAGGACAATTAGCAAACTCATATAACATCCAATCAATTTGAATAGGAAGTTTTTTATCTTTTTGATTATTTGCTAATTTAACTAACTCTCTATATAATAAGCCTACAATTATGGTAATAAGTGAATAATAAGTTTTATCTTCATCTGGAACTATAATATAAATGGCTGTAATTTTTTTTCCTAAAATATCAAAGTCAAAATCACTGCTAGA
This sequence comes from Bacilli bacterium, assembly GCA_028684255.1. Taxonomy (GTDB): domain Bacteria; phylum Bacillota_I; class Bacilli_A; order RF39; family UBA660; genus CAKOQQ01. The sequence continues at coordinate 2,883 of JAQUGJ010000092.1, forward strand.
AGTTATGTTAGCAACATTTACATCATCAAACAAAGCCATTTTTTCAGCAAATGTAGCTGTGATTGATTTATAAGTATTTTCTGCTGATGAAAAAATTGATGTTAAACTATCTTTACTTTTTAGTCCGTAGGGTTTTGAATCAATATATTCTTGCAATATTGCAAAATTGTCATCATCCATAGAAGAATTTTGAAATTTTTTAATACTAGTTAAAGTGATCCTTTCTCTCACTATTTTACCTTTTTTGAATTCTTCTAAAAACAAACCGATTAAGCCCTCTAATAAATTTCTTGCAGAATTATTCCAAAACGGATCTTTTTCTTTAAATCTATCAGACATAATCATAGTTGATAATGAAGTAATTAATCTATTTGTTTCTGCTATATGTTTCATAGAAATATTTTTTAAATTTATTAAATTCGGCTCTAACTGATTTAACTTTTCAACAGTTTGAGATAACTCTTGTTCTTTTTCATATATATCAATATTTTGAGCTTTAAGCAAATTTATATCTTCTTTTAAAGATTCAATAATACTACTATAATAATTAACATCATTTTCAATTTGGGTAGCTTCTATATCATATTGCATATATGATTCATATTCTTTTATTATTGGTTCAAGTAAATTAATTTTATTAGATAATTCAGGATTTCTAAAATCTATTGTAAATATCTTATATCCATTGTCTTTAAACATTTTACTGGTTGTCTGATATATTTCCCCCTTAGGATCAGTTATAAAAAGACTTCTTTTAATTTTAGCATTAGAAAGAAAAGTACAAGTAGGGATAACAGCTGTAACTGACTTACCACTACCTGTACTGCCTAAATATACATAATGAGGGGTTTCCCTATCAAACCATATATATTTGTTATCCTTACTGTACCAAACTGGAAAGCCAGCCTCTTTAATGCTCGAGGTTTTTTCTTTATTGAAAATCCTCTTAATCTCTTTAAAAGTTGAAAATCTAGCACTTCCATATTCATTTTTACTGATTATCTTATGTTTGGTAATCCTTGGTTCGATATATAAAAAGAAAATGATAAATGCCACCAATAATATTAATAAAATTATTATCTTTATAGACATTTTTCACCACAACTTTTTTTCTTATCTTTTTTTACATCAATAATATTTATATATCTATCTTGATAGATTTCCATTACTTGGTTAATCTGTTTATCAATGTAATATATAGCATTATCAATATTTAAATCAGCTTTAAAATCTATCTTGTTTGATTCTACATTACCAAATTCTTCTAATTTTAATCTGGTTAATAGATTGCCTTTAAGAGCTGATGAAAAACTATTTATTTCAAGATTTCGTAATTCTTGTTCTATTTCACCATAGGTCATAAAACATCACCTCACTTTTCATAAACATATTTATCCGTTTTTTTACCATAATGAATTTGTAAATATCTTTGTAACTCATCTTTAAACATATTTGTTTCTTCCCTCGTTAAATTAGAAGAATCAATTTTAAATTTAGTTATATCTTTGTTAGTTTTTT
>JAQUGJ010000093.1:0-4393 GCA_028684255.1 Bacilli bacterium
ATAGCTAGTGAATTAGGTGTTAATTTAGGACCTGATACTACTTCAAGACAAAATGGTTCAGTTGGAGGAGAAATAACTAAAAGATTAGTTCAAATGGGAGAACAAAGTTTAGGTAACGCTTCAAATTACCAATCAAAATAAAAAAAAGAGGGACAGTTTAACTGTCTTTTTTTATTAAAAAAGAACTATTGTTCTTTAAATAATTTTATCTATTAATCGATATTCTAAGGCTTCATAAGAGGATAAAAAATGATCCCTTTCTGTATCTTTTGTAATTTTTGATAATTTTTGTGATGTATTTTTAACGAGGATTTTATTTAATTTTTCTTTAAGTTTTAGTATTCTTTCAGCTGCAATTTTTATTTCTGTAGCTTGACCTTGTGCTCCTCCTAAAGGTTGATGGATCATTATTTCACTGTTAGGAAGTGAATATCTTTTATCTTTAGCGCCACTTGAAAGAAGAACAGCAGCCATACTAGCAGCCATTCCAATACATATTGTTGAAACATCACTTTTAACAAAATTCATTGTATCGTAAATCGCCATACCTGAAGTCACATTTCCACCAGGAGAATTGATATATAAACTAATATCATTATGATTGATAGAATCTAGATATAGCAGTTGTGCTACTATACTATTCGCCATATTATCATCTATTTCTCCACTTAACATTATAATCCTGTCTTTTAATAGCCTTGAGTATATATCATATACCCTTTCTGAATTGTTTGTTTTTTCTATTATTGTTGGTATAACCATTTTATCACCCATTATTATAATAAGTGTAAAATATTTATTTATTCATTAAAAGAAGTGACAAAATATGAAAAATTTGATAAAATGATTCTAGAATAGAGGTTGACTTATGGCAAAAAAAATTAGAATAAGTTTTAGAAATATTGAAAATCTAGAATTTGATGAGGGTACAAGATATGAAGAAATTGCAAAAAGCTTCCAAAAAAAGTTTAATTATCCAATTTTAATTGCTAAAGTTGATAATGATTTAATTTCTTTAGATGAAAAATTAACTAAAAAATGTGATATTGATTTTTATGATCGTAGTAGTGTTGTTGGTAATACTATCTATGCTAATAGTCTTCAAATGATTTTAGTTGCAACTATAAAAGAGATATTTGGTGAAAAAGTAGAAGTTTTTATTGAAAATTCATTAGGTAATGGAATTTATTGTGAAATTGAGGGAGTTGAATTAAATAAAACTGTTGTTAATAAAATATCTACTCAAATGCATGAGCTGGTAAAAGAAGATTTGCCATTCAATAGATTGAGTGTTTTAAGATTTGATGCAATTAAATTTTTTAATAAGAGAAATAAAATAGATAAAGTTAAAGTATTAAAATACGTTACAAATAGTTATGTTAATTTACATAGATTAAATAATGTTTATGATTATTTTTTTAGTGAATTAGTGCCTTCTACTAAATATATCGATTCTTTTGAATTAAATTATATAAAAGATAATGGTTTTGTTTTATCATTTCCAAATATCTATAATCCAGAATGTACTTTAGAATATGTTCATAAGCAAAAAATATATGAAGCATTCATTAATTATTCAAAATGGGGTAAAGTAATAGGGATAAGTAATGCTACTGATTTAAACGAGTGCATTTCTAAAAGTAGTGCTGGAGAAATAATTCGTATATCTGAAGCACATTATGATAGTCAATTGACTAGAGTTGCTGATGAAATTGCACATAATACAAATAAAGTAAAGATAGTTTTAATTGGTGGCCCTTCTTCTAGTGGTAAAACAACAACGGCTAAAAAGTTAGCAATTTATCTTAAAGCTAAAGGTATAAGACCGCATACTTTATCGATAGATGATTACTTTTTAGAAAGAAATGAGACTCCTAAAACCGAAGAAGGAGAATATGATTTTGAATCATTAAGAGCGATCGATATTAATTTATTTAATAAACATTTATTTAAGTTGTTAGATGGTGAAAGAGTAAATTTGCCAACATTTAATTTTATTGAGGGAAAAAAAGAATATAAAAATAGATTTTTACAATTAAATAAAGATGATATAATAATTATTGAAGGATTACATGCTATTAATGATGAATTAACAGCTTCAGTAGAAAGAAAAAATAAATACAAAATTTATATTGCGCCTTTGACACAATTAAATATAGATAATCACAATAGAATTCATTCAAGTGATACAAGAAGATTAAGAAGAATAATAAGAGACAATCGAAATCGTGGTTATGATGCAGCAGCTACTTTAAACATGTGGTCAAAAATAAGAGAAGGCGAAGTTAAATATATATTTCCTTTTCAAGATGAAGTTGATGCTATAATAAATACATCATTAACTTATGAGATAGGAGTATTAAAAACATACGTGGAACCTTTATTGTTCTCAGTACCAGAAAATGATCCAACATATCCTGAGGCAGTAAGATTAATAAATTTTTTAAGAAACTTTTTGCCAATTCCAAGTGAAGAGGTTCCATTAGATTCAATATTAAGGGAATTTATTGGCGGAAGTTGTTTTAAAGAATAAGAGGTGAATTATGAAAAATAAATTTGTAAAAACATTATTATTATTAACGTTATTGTTTATTATGCCAATAACTGTTGATGCAAGGCAGGAAAATATTGGTGGAAAAGGTAATGAATCAGAATACCGGGATGCAACTGGAAAAGATTCGTCTTATTCTTCTAATCCATATGGTATTCGTATATCGATTATTACTTACAACAAAGACACAGGAAAAGTAAAACAGTTAGGTCATTCTTATGATTTTTGGAATACCGTACCTGGAAATGAGTACTACTATTTTAGGGGACAAAAGAATAGATATAATGCAATATCTGCTCCTTTGGAATTAGCATCTAATTATAAAAAAAATGCTCATGTATCATCAAACATTAATTTTTCAAGTAATTTTTATGCTGAAAATGCTTCATTCACAACTGTTAGAGATGCTGTTGCAAATAAAATGGATCAATATGAAAATACAAATTATGATGGTTTTTTAAAATTGTTTGGAACTTCGTTAGATGATGTTACAACCGATTGTATAACTGACGATATATATGTAGCAGTTGAACCATTAGTAACTATTTTTCAAAGACAAGGAAATAGACGTATTGCTGGAACCGGAACGGAAATAGGAAGATATATTCAACAACATAATCTTTCTTTTATTAGAGTAATTATTAGGGATGGTAGAATTCCTTTAGCAGTTTATACCCCAAATAGTATGGCTGGTATTATCGGTGTAAATCCAAATAAAACTGGAGATATAATATGGAATGCTAATAACGGAAAGGTAGGAGGAAACTTATATGGTTACTCAATAGGATTCTTCCAAATACCAGGATTAGTGGATCGTTGTGACCCAACAGCAAAATGTACATTTACTTTAGATAGAAATATAGCAAACAATTGTAAAACAAGTACGAACGGATATATTAAAGATATAGCTGACTGGAGTTGTATTTATGCTAGTTCATATTCTAAAGATCAAACTGTTAAAGAACAGTATTTAGCACATGAAAATAGATATTGTAAAATATATTGTAGAGAAGATTTAAACTATAATTTTCCAAGTGATAATATGATTGTACAAGCAGGTAAGTCATTTACCTTAGGTGGTGTTGATAGTACTACATCTTTATCACCTATAGCGATAGAAGGAATATCAACTTGTAGATCAGTTGGTACTAAGACTATAAATGAAACAATACCAATAAATGTTAGTAGGCCTGCTGGGGATACTAATCCTAATACACATTATTTTGAAGAAGATTATAGAAACGCTTCAAATGAAGCTGATCGACAAAAATATTTAAAAGAGTTATTGAATTGTTATTCTTATCAAAAAACATATAATGATTTAGAACCAACTTTAATATTTTCATATAACGAAGGTCAATATAAAAATTTAGGAACAAATTATAATTATGTTGGAAATTTAGTATCTTCATCGGCGTTAGAATCTTCATCAAATTTCAATAATGTAAAAATAAAAAAAATAGGAGTAAAAAATTGGAGTGTTGGAAATTATGCTGGTTCTAACAAAACTTTCTTATTTGACGAAAGAACTGCTAATAATGTCATTTTAACTTATGGTCCTACAAAAACTATAAATGGACAAAGATACCCTACAGCAGAGTATGTTGAACAAACAACAACAAAAAAAATGAACTACACATTAAAAAATGGTTTATATCATTATGTAAATAAACCTAGTGGGGTTTCGACAAATACACCTATTACAAATAATTATTATTATATTAATTATAGTAATTTACCAATAAGTTATGCAAGACAAACAAGAGATGATTATACCTTTAAATTAGGATTTACAACTTCATGGTTTGGTAGAAATCAAAGATTTTATAAATTCTTAACTAG
>JAQUGJ010000008.1:0-17738 GCA_028684255.1 Bacilli bacterium
AGGAAATTTTAATATTTTTGTTATCTAAAGGATAATCTGTTCTTATTATAATGGTATCTGATATCTTATTAGAAGAGTAGATAAGATCTACTTCATTATTATTTTCAAGCATATTGATTTTAAAATTGTATAAATCAATTTGACTATTAATGATGAAGTTTTTATTTGTGTTATTTATCTTAATGTTAGTGTTTTTTTCATTATATTCAAAATTATCACTATAGCTTATTGTATAAAATTCTCCATTAGTATAGTATTTATATGTTTTTTCTAATTCATTATATAAAAAGTTGTCAGTTACAGTATAACAGGTATCATTATTGTGAAAAGATATGGTTTTATCGATACTAAAGTTATATACATTATCTTTAGTAGTAATAATTAAATTATTATTTTCTAAACTATCTTTGTAACATTTTTGAAAATCAATCTTATTTAGATAATCAATTAAAAAATCTTCTTTATTTAAGACGATATCCTTATATTTTATTTGTTGTACGTTATCTAAATGTAAAGTATTTTGATTACAACCTGTAAAAATAAGAATAAAAAATAGTAAAAACACGTACATTTTATCACCCATAGTTATTATGCTAAGAAATCAAAAAAATACTCTAATGAGTATTTATATCTTTTTTTCTAAGTAGTAATTTTTTAATTCTTTAAATCTTTGATAATGAACGATTTCGCGTTGGCGCAAAAATGATAATGGTGCTATAATGTCGTGATCGTTTGTTAAGTCCATGAGATGTTCATAAGTTGCTCTTGCCCTTTGTTCAGCAGCCATATCACTTTCTAAATCAGCAATATAATCACCACTTGCATCAATGTATGATGTGGTGAATGGAACTCCATTAGCATCATTTATAAATAATGCGTGATCATGTTGTGCAAAATGACCACCTAATCCTGCTTCTTTTAATTCTTCAATAGTAGCGCCTTTCATAAGTTGTGATATCATAGCTGCTATCATTTCCCAATGTGATAGTTCTTCATTACCGATATCAGTTAATAAAGCTTTACCTTTTTCATCTGGCATTGTATATCTTTGATTTAAATATCTAGTTGCTGCCGCTAATTCAGAATCTGGTCCACCATATTGTGCCATTAGATATTTAGCCATCTTTAAATCTTTATTTCTAATATTAACTGGAAATTGTAATCTTTTTTCATATGCCCACATATTTACCTACCTTTCCCAAGGCCAAGGATTCTCGTTCCATGCCCATGGTAATTTTGCTAGAGCGTCACTATTTAAAGATAGTGGCCCGTATTTATTCTCATATTGATCGATTAGATTATTTTTTTGAAAACGATATTGATTATATAGTTCAATCATTTTTTTATCATTAGAATAGATATCTAAATATAAATTTAAATCTACAAGTGCGAAATCTAATGAATTAATGGTCGTTAATAATTCTGCTTGTTCATTAAGTGGTTCAATTTCAAATGGTGTTGCTACTCTATACGGGTTGTATAAATTAGGAAATAAGTTACCTCTTATATAACCTTGGTATGGATTATATAAACTTATTTGAGCATCATTTTGATCAAAGCTAGGCTGATTGTATAAGTTATTGTTATAACTATAATAATCTTGTGTTGAATTGTTAATATGGTTATTCATAATTACCTCCTCAGTAATAAATTATGAAATAGGCAGATTGTGGAATGTATAAATGCCTATAAATAAGAATTGTTATAAAATAGTTGCAAAAATTCAGAAAGTTTGATAAAATATTTTTGTATTCGAAATGGCGATTATGGTGAAGTGGTTAACACGGCGGATTGTGGTTCCGTTATACGTGGGTTCGATCCCCACTAGTCGCCCCATTAAGAAAATACTGCTCTCAAACTCACTAAAATAAAGGGGTTGAGGGCTTTTTTATCGTTCAAAATCATAAAAATAGTAAAATCTGTAACTAAAACTACTCGTTTTAAAAATATAGTATTACGCAGTATAATAGAAAGGGTAATAATATGATTATAAATAAAATTAAAAACCTAACTTAATCTAATTTAGCAAAATAATTTGGAATTACTAGAAAAACAATAAACCGAATTGAAAGTAGTAGAGTTATACCTAAAATAGATATGGCATATAAACTATAAATAATATTATGCATAACTATTGAAAGTCCATTTTATAATGAAGAATATTATAAACATTTTCAAAAGCAACAAGAAGAAACATTTTAAAAAAATATTAATTTTATAAATGTGTTATAATTGTTTAAAGAATAACAATAAAAACTTTTATTAGGAAGGAAAAATTGCATGTATATAGAATTGAATAAGGTAAAAAAAACATACACTATGGGTGATATAACTATAACTGCTGCTGATAAGGTGTCTTTTGGCATTGAAAAAGGGGAACTTGCTGTTGTCCTTGGACCATCTGGTGCTGGGAAAACAACAGTATTAAATATTTTAGGTGGTATGGATAAATGTGACTCAGGAACCATTATTGTTGATGGAAAAGATATTTCTAAATATTCTAATCATGAATTAACTAAATATCGAAGAAATGATATTGGTTTTGTTTTCCAATTTTATAATTTAGTTCAAAATTTAACTACCCTTGAAAATATCGAACTTACTAACCAAATTTGTAAGGATTCGCTACCAGCCAAGGATGTTCTTATTAGTGTTGGATTAAAAGATAGAATGGATAATTTCCCTTCACAGTTATCTGGGGGGGAACAGCAAAGAGTTGCAATAGCTAGAGCATTAGCTAAAAAACCAAAATTATTATTGTGTGATGAACCAACAGGAGCATTAGATTCAAAAACAGGACACAAAGTATTAGAAGTATTGCAAAAAACTTGTAAAGAATATGGTATGACTGTAGTGATTATTACCCATAATTCTGCTATTGCAGGAATTGCTGATAGAATAATAAATATGAAGAATGGAACTGTAGAAGAAATTATAGTTAATGAAAAACCTTTGGAAATCAAGGAGATTAATTGGTAATGAAATTACTATTGAAAAATATTTTTCAAAAAATTAAAAAGTCTATCGGTAGGTTCCTTTCTATTATGTTTATTATTGCTTTAGGAATAAGCGTTTTCATGGGCCTTCGAGAATCAACTGCTGGAATGTTATATACAGCTGATAATTATTATGATGAATATAATCTAATGGATTTTAAAATTGTTAGTACTCACGGATTTACAACCAACGATGTTGATTCTGTAAGTGTTTTAAGTAATGTAGAAAAGGTTGTCCCATCTTATTCACTAGATGTGATTTTTAAAGGCGAATCAATAAGGATTCATGCTATCGAAAATGAAATAAACAATGTTGTTTTAATGAAAGGCAGAATGCCTAAAAATAATAGTGAATGTGTAGCAGATATTTATAAATATAAATTAAATAATACAATCACATTTGATAATGATAATTCAGATAATATCCTATCTGTTTCAAGTTGTAAAGTTGTAGGACTTATAAAGTCGCCTCTATATGTTAGGGATGAAAAAGGCATTTCTAATGTAGGAAACGGAAAATTAATTTCCTTTGCTTTTATAAATAAAGAAGCATTTACTTCTGAATATTATACTGATATATATATTTTATCAAAAGATTCAAAAGAAAAAAAATCGTATTACGTTGAGTATGAAAAATCAATTTTTCCTTTAAAAAGGGAATTAGAGGAATTGAAACCTATAAGGGAAACTATTCGTTATGAAGAAATTTTAAAAGAAGCAAATAATGAAATTTTAAAAGTTAAAAATGATTTAGATGATAAAATAAACGATTCATTAGGCGAATTACAAAAAGTAAAAATAGATTTAGATAATGGTAAAAAGCAATTAGAAACAAAAAGGAACAAGATTTTGAAGGGCTTTGATGCAAATATAAATGAATTAAATAAAAATAAAGCTATTATTTTGAATAACCTTAATGATTTGGGAATATCTGAAACAGAATTAAATAATTATACCTTAAACTTATCGGATATAATAAATAATTTAAAAACACAATTATCTTCTTTAGATTCAGGTAGTGAAGAATATAGTTATATTACTAGCCAAATAAATGAATTAAATAAAAAACATAATGATTTAACATTAATTAAAGCAAATTTATTAGAAATAAATAAAGGGCTACAAAACTTGGAAGAAAACTATACTCTTTTCCAAAAAGAAATTTCTAAAGAGGAAGAAAAATTACAAGGTGGATATTATTCTTATGAAAATGGAATGAGCAAAATAGAAAATGCTAAGCAAAAGGCGAATAAAAGAATTAATGAAGCAAAGGAAGAATTAAATGAAATAGAAAAACCAGTTTGGTATTTGTTAGATCGCACTGATAACAGTGGATATATAAGTTACAAAGAAGATATTTTGAAAGTAGATGCTATAGCTAAAATTTTACCTATATTTTTTATAATAGTCGTTATATTAATGATATTAAATACATTAACAAGATTAATTGAAGAAGAAAGAACTGAAATGGGAATATTATTATCAAATGGCTTTAGTATAACTAGCATTTTGTTTGGTTATATGATATATGTTTTAACGTCTGGTTTGATTGGTATAGGAATAGGACTAACAGTTGGTTATGGTATAATTCCCCGAATAATATATGGTGTCTTTTTAGGCAGGTATTATATTCCTAATTTAATAACAGTTGTAAGTCCACTTCCATTTGCACTTGTTATTTCGGTAACTTTAATTATTATGATTATTGTAACAATTGTAGCTTGTATGAAAGAATTAAAAGAAACCCCAGCTTCTCTCCTTAGACCAAAACCACCGAAAGTAGGGAAAAAAGTATTTTTTGAAAGATTTAAATGTTTATGGCAAAAATTAAGTTTTATGGGAAAGACCACCATAAGAAATTTATTTAGATATAAAAAAAGAATTATAATGACTGTTCTAGGGGTTGCTGGTTGTACTGCTTTGCTAGTATCGGGCATGGGAATAAATGATAGTATTAATAAAATATCAGAATTGCAATATAGCGATATTATTAAATATGATACAATGTATGTTCTGAAAAAGGATACTAAACAAATGCCACAGCTATTAAATAGATTTTTTAATGAGAATGGAATCGTAAACCCCATTCTAATTAATCAAAAATCTTATACTTTTACTTTTGATAATAAAACAGAAGATGTCTATATAATAACACCATCTGATACAATTAATTTCAATAATTATGTAGACTTGACTAGTACAATTTCAGATAAAAAGATTAGCATTCCTAACAACGGAGCTATAATAACAAAACAATTGGCAGATCATTTAAAAGTAAAAATTGGTGATAGCATTAGTATTAGAGATAGCAACAATGAGTTAGTTATTTTGCACATCTCCGATATTATTTATAATTATGTTGCTCACTATATTTACATTAGTAAAAATTATTATGAAGAGATATTTTCAAAAGATTTAAGTTACAATAGTATAATTGCTAATGGTAAAATAGATACTAATATAACATTAAGCGATTATGATATATTAATGATTAATTATACTGAAGACATCATAAATACATTTGATAGTTTTGTATCAGGATTAAATAATATTATTATAATGATTGTTGCCTTTGCTTGCTTTTTAGCATTTATAGTGCTTTATAATCTTACAATAATAAATGTTAGTGAAAGAAAAAGAGAGATTGCTACATTCAAAGTTTTAGGTTTTTATGATAAGGAAATAGCAACTTTCGTATATCGAGAAACTTTTATTTTAACCATAATAGGAATAATTGTTGGTTTATTTTTAGGGAAGTATTTGCATCATTTTATCATAGCAACTGCTGAAACTGATAATATTGTGTTTTTAAGACAAATAAATATATTAAGTTATATCATATCTTCTATAATAACAATCATATTTTCTTTTATAGTTCAATTAATTATTAATGGTACATTAAAAAGAATAGATATGATAGATTCTTTGAAATCAGTTGAATAATTTAATCTAAAAAAGTATGTATTCTAAGGTGGAGCTTCTGCTTGATAAGAAAAGTGTATTATAAATGTATGTCTTAAAATAACTAGACTTTCACTAGTAAAGGCGGTATTGTGTATTTAACTAGTGAGTAGGTGGGCTGAGCATATAGCGGTATAAAGCCCCATTTTTATGTAAAATTAGAACACTCTATAATTAGGTGTTTTTTTTTTAAAATTTTAAAAACCAATTTAAAACAAATGAAAATTAGTATATAATTTATTAATTTTATCGTAATTAGTGTACTTCTTTTTTATACCGTTTAGAATAAAATTAATATAGGTGATAAAGATGTCTAATATAATTATATTATGTATTACTAGTATGTTTACTTATATAAGTAAAGAGATGATTTATCCGCTTTTGCCACTTTATCTAACTACAAAAATAGGAATGACCCCAGCTTTTGTGGGTTTGATAGAAGGTATATCTAAAAGTTTAACAAGTATTATAAAATTTTATAGTGGATATTTTTCAGATAAAAAAAACAAACGAAAAGAGTTAATAATAATTGGTTATTTTGGATCTCTCCTCCATAAATTTTTTTTGTTTTTTTCAAATGGATGGTTATTGGTCTTGTATGCAAAAATAATAGAGCGCTTAGGCAAAGCCATTCGTACAGCACCTAGAGATGCAATGATTGCAGAAAGTGGATTGAAAAACGGAAAGGTTTTCGGATTACAAAGAACTTTTGATAAATTGGGTGCAGTTATAGGTATAACAATATCATATTTTTTAATTATTAAATCATCTATAATAGACTTTGAAGATTTTTTTTCATTATCAATTATTCCGGTAGGACTTGGCATTTTTCTTTTATTTTTTTTAAAAACTGATGATAATAGAAAAAAAAACAATGTTGATTTTAAAAGGTTTAACAAAAAAATCAAATTATTCTTTTTAATAGTTTTTATATCTTCTCTTGGAAACTCAACTAAGTCATTTTTATTATTAAAAGCTGCAGATAATGGTTTTGCCTTTTCTAAAATTATTATATTATATTTAATTACTAATTTAGTCACGTGCTTTTTTGCATATCCAATTGGCAAAATATGTGACAAAATAGCTAAAAAAAATATTATATTTTTTTCATATCTTTTATTTAGCATAATTTATTTATTATTTGGAATAACAAAAGATCATCATGTCACAGTTTTATTATTTGCTTTATATGGTTTATATATTTCCTTAATAAGTGTTAGTACAAAAGCATTTATAGTTTCTAATGTTCCCGATGATATGAAAGCTACAGCCTTAGGAGTATGTGAATGCCTAATTGGATTATCATCTTTACCTGCAACAATAATAGCTGGATATTTATGGTCGTTTTTTGGATCAAGCATACCATTTTATTTTAGTTCTATTATAGTTTTTATATCAGCTTTACTAGTATTATTATTCATTAAAAAAGATTATGATAATAATGAGGCCGCTTTTTATAACTAATAATATGTTTAAATAACAATAGAATTATAAACAAAAAACGAGAAACCTTAATAGTGGGCTCTCATTTTTTTAAAAGATTCTTCAAAAGCTGGTAATCCATATTCTTTATTATAATAATTTGGAAATTCATTTAAATGTGCAAGTGCTATTTTTGTTGTTAATATCAAATTATCATTTGTTACATTTGTTTGTGGGTTAACTGTACCGTGCTCTAATTCTATATTTACCCCTGTTACCAAATCTTCTAATGTAAATTTATCAAAAGTAATGCCAAACATTCTAGCTACATTCAATATATCCTGTTTACTATACATATTTGTACCTCCAATTTATAATATGTTTATGTATTATATTTGTTATTTGAAATAAAATGGTGATTATAACTAGCGCGGTTTTGACTTAGTTTATGGAGTCGGAAGTTTTAACTAATAGTGTATAATTAAATTGGAAAAATATTATATTGTTAGTTTGCAGACAGGTTTAGTTTTATTTAAAGTTGTGGGTTCTATGTTGCATAGAATTGTCCAATTAAGAAAATAACGAATTCCAAAAAGGAATTCTTTTTTAATGTTTAAATCTATAATTTTATATTCTTTAAACATTAAAATTATAATAAGTGATAAATAGATTATTCTTTAAAGATATTTTTTCATATCTTATTGTGAAAGGAGTATTAAAATATGAATAATGAAAATAAAAATGTAATATTAGAAACAGAAGAAAAAACATGTCCGGCTACTGCATACCAAACCTCTACAATCTGTGTCCCAGTAAGTGTTAAACCTTTTGCAAAAACTGGCACTACTAAGACTAAATGTTGTGGAAGTCCAATTGTTTCTTCTGATACTAAAATATGTAATGGTGTTAAAAATGGTGAATGTACATTTACCATAAGTCAAAGCATTTGTATTGAGGTTCCTGTTGAATTTGGAGCAAAAGCAGAAGTTGGAGATACCTATGTTGAGTGTACCGGTGCTTCTAGCGAAGAATCTACTTGTAACGATTGTCAAGAACAAGCTACTGTATTAAAAACAGTTAAAAAAGGTAAAGAATAATTATGAATAATGATTGTATTGGGAATTCTGGGCCTAAAAAACCAAAAACATGCAAAAAAAATGCACATCAATTTGCAGATATTTCGTTACCTGTTAAGTTAGAACCGGTAACTATTGTTGGGGAGATATCTACTGAATGTATTGGAGAACCTAGTATAATTTGTAAACCTAATTGCGATTACAGTAACAATTCATGTGAAATCGTTATTACACAAACGATATGTATTACTATTCCAATAGAATATGGAGTAAAACCAAATGTTGGAAAATCAAATATTAAATGCAAGGATAAAGGCTGCCAATAGTCTTTATCTTTTTTTATGGAGTCAAATATAATAATTTAATATAGAAAACAAGAATATACTATATTGGAAGTGATTAAATGGATATAAATGAATATATAAAAAAATATGAAAATTTTAAAAAATTGACAATAGGAAAATATATTGATTATGATGGTGTTTATTCTTATCAATGCTTTGATTTAGTAAATAAATATGTCTATGAAGTCTTAGAATTAGGATGGAGTTTAAATCCTTTATATTACAACTTTAATTTACAAGATAAATATAAAGAAGTCTCTACTGAAGAAATGATATCTGGAGATATATGTATATGGCAAGGAGAACATATTTGTATATTTGATCATTATGATGGGGATAAAACATGGTATTTAAGTCAAGATAATTCAGAAGGTGCACTTAAAAGACCAACGGGTGTATATTCAAATGTAACAAGTTCAAAACTAACTATGAGAGCGGTTAGACCAATAAAAGTTAAAGATGTAATAGAAGTAATTCCGGTAGTAAAAAAGAATGAAAAACATGACCAATTAGAGATAATAATTGATCAATTAATGGTAAGATCTGATACTGTAATTAATGATGATAATATTATAGGAATTGCAAAAGGAATATATAACTATTATGAAATTAAAGAAATTGATGACTATATTTGGTATAGAATAGGCGATGATCAATGGATTTTATATGATAAACAATCAATTATTTTATTTCCTAAAAAACCAGAACTAATTGAGGATGATCCTATTGTTATACCACCTAAAAAGAAGAGTATATTTGATATTATTTCAAATTTTATTAAAAGAATAATATCGTTTTTAAGAGGAGGTAAATAATGTTACAAACAATTATTGAAGGTATTACACCATATATATGGGAGATAATTGGAGTTATATTAACTACTATTACAAGTTATATAGGACTTAAAATAAAAAAAATTTATGAAAAAAAAGTAAATAATGAAACTAAACAACAAATTGTAAGATCCGTAGTAGAAATGGTAGAACAATTGTCTAAAAAGAATAATTGGAATAGCGAAGAAAAGTATGAAAGAGCTAAAAAAACAATTATAAATATGGTGAATCAAACTGGTTTAAAAATTACTGAAATCGAACTTGAAGTTTTAATTGAATCAGTATGTAATTCAATTAAAAAGAATTAATTATAAAAGTTAATTCTTTTTTATCTATAATATATTTTCTAAATAAAAGCATAATAAAAAAAGAGGTGATTATTTTTGCATAAAAGAATAGTTCATCCATTTGGACCAATATATGATAAAAATTCTAAAATCCTTTTTGTTGGGACAATTGCTAGTGTAAAATCTAGAGAATATGGTTATCCTTATTCTAGTCCCTATAATCGTTTTTGGAGCATTTTAGAAATTATCTTTAATGAGAAAATAGATAATCATAAATCTTTTTTATTAAAACATAATATAGCGCTTTGGGATTCAATTAAATCTTGTGATATTATTGGTTCTAGTGATGCTAGTATTAAAAATATAAAAGTGAATGAGTTATGGAAAATAACTAAAAATAGTAATGTTAAAATGGTTTTCACTAATGGTAAAAAAGCTTATAATATATATCAAAAATATATATATTCTAAAACTAATATTCCGGCAACATATCTTCCTTCTACTAGTTCAGCATATGCTTCTAAAACAATAGATGATTTAGTGCAAGACTATAAAATCATTTTAAAATATCTGATTTAGTATAATTCAAAGAATATAGTCATATTTTGATAGGATTTCGGTGACTATTTTTTTGATGGAAAAATTTAACATAAAAATATTTTTATGATATAGTATTGTCGGGTGATTATATGGAGATGTTAGGGTCTAAAACAATAGAAACTGAAAGATTAATATTAAGACCTACAGAAGAAAAAGATTTAAAAACTTTATTCGAAATTCTTTTAATACCAGAGGTTAATAAATATTATTTAACTACTAAAATAAGAAAAACATTTGAAGAAGATTATATTTGGCAAATGAAAAAATTAGAAAGAGCTAGAAATAATGATGTTTTTCAATGGAGTATAATAAAAAAAAAAAATAATGCTTGTGTTGGACAAATAAGTGTTCAAACAAAAGAAAATAGTCCAATTGATATAAGAGATATAGGATGGTTTATAGATCCAAAAGAACAAAGAAAAGGTTATGCCTATGAAGCTGCTAAAAATGTATTAAATTATATGTTTAATGAAGTTAATATAAAAGCAATTGAAACATCATCAGCAGTTTGTAATCCAGCATCATTTCGTCTTATGGAAAAACTAGGATTTAATAAAAGAGGCAATGAGCTTCACAAACAAAAATATACATTTGTAGAAGAATTGGTAGATTGTTATTCTTATGGAATAACAAAAGAAGAATATAAAGAAGTAGCATAATGAAGATATAAAATTCAAAGTAATGGATAATGTAAATACGGATGTACCAAATAACTATTTTGATATATTGTTGCTAAAAAATACAACAAATAATATTTTAAGCATATTTATTTAAAGAGAATAATAGAATTTTTATTATATAATATGATATAATTTAGTCAGATAAATATAATAATTTAGGAGTTGATTAAATATGAATTTTTTGAAGAGTAAAAAATTAAAAATCACAGCAATAACAATATTGATATTAATAGTAATAGTAGGAGGTCTATTTATATATGAACCAAAAATAGAAGAGCCTACTATAGATTTTGGATATCAGTTAGATGATGGTGAAGAACTTACAATTAAAAAAGTAAAGGCAGAACCAATTGAGGATGTTACCATTTATGCATATGATTTTAATTTTTCATCAGGTCAACCAGAAGGGGCAATCGAAATTTCAATACCTTATAGTGATAAAGGTATAAAAAAAGAAGAAGAAAAAATTTCGATATGTGCAAAATATTTTAATGAGGAAACAAAACAATGGGAAGACGTTTTTTATATAGTTGATCCTGAAGAAAATGTAGTTAAAATAATAACTGACCATCTTTCTACTTATGCTGTATTTAAAATTACTAATCCTAATAAAAGAAGTGCCTACATAAGTGAAGTAAATGCTTATGCAGCTTATTTATCAAAAGAAAAAGCAGTTAAAATGATTGAAACTTATGCTGAGCAAGGACCAAATTGGAAAGAAGATGTTGTTAAATCAACACTTGAAACTTTTGGCAGTTTGCCAATGTTTTTGGCAACTTCTGCATCAACAGTTATAACTCTAGGTGGGGCTTATGATTCATATGTTACTAAAGCTTTTAACGATTCTATATCCAACCTTGGAATTGCAACTGCTTGTGCCCAACTTGCATATGATGCTTATAATAATGGGTTAAATAGTAAAGAAACATCAGTAAGTGCTTGGAAGACAACTTTAAATGTTGCTATTAACTTTACTACACCTTCTATCCAATTGGCGTATGTAGGTGTAGGAATGATTGATCTTGCTTTAACAGATGTAAGCACCTTTGCAGTATCAAATAAATACAGAAGCACTAAAAACATGTACGATGAGTATTATAAACGTAATAATATAAAGAGAAACGTTAAAGATTGGGTAAAAATATTTGAAAAAATATATAAAGATAATAAAGCAGACCCACAAATGACATTAGATTTAATCAGTAAAGAAATAGATAGATATGTTAACGAATACTGGGAAGTTGCAGCAACAGATTATTCTAGTTGGATCGATTCTTATGATAAAAATGGAACTTTAGCAAAATATCCTTGGCCTGAAGCAAAGCATCGTGAAAATATATCAAATGTTCATAAAGAAGAATTATATTCATTACTTCAATCAACTTTTAGAGTGATGAGCCGTAATATCTATCTAGATAGTATTGCGGAAAGGCAAAAAGAATATGAAAAGCTTGCCAAAGAATACAATCAAAAATATACAGTAAATATTCGTGAAAATAAAAAAAATAATGAAAAATCTACTTGGGCTGGTTATTACGCAAGATTTTCTCCAATTTCAAGCAAAGCAGATATAAGATCTTGGACAATTAAGTTAGACGAAAATGGTGAAGGAAAGATAACATTTTCTTTGTTAGGACATCAAATAGCAGGATATCCGATGAAAATAGATTTATATAAAGATGGTAGTGCTATTGAAAGTGGGGAAAAAAGTTTAACTGTAACATTAAAAACATTTAAAACAAAACAACAAAACATTAATTTAACCCCAAGGAAAGCAAAAGAAGAAGAAAAAGAAGAGCCAATAGAAGAAGATAAAAAAGGACACGATAAACAACCTGTCGAAGAATCAAATCCATGGTATCAGGCAATAATTATGGCAACGGATAACTCTAAAGCTTTTGCAGGATGGAGTGCTGTATTAGCTTATCCAGATAATGTTGCACCAGATTTGAAAAATATGTATAAAACATTTAAAGCGGATGGAAAATGTGAAATATATTTTCAAAGCTCAGACATTGAATCACTTGATGGGCCGAGACAGTTTTGGCTTTATAAGAATAGTGCAGATTTACTTGCTAAGAAAAAACCTGATCAAATAGTAACGTTTTCTCTTTCTGGTTCATATTCCGGAGAGATGCAAGGAGAACCACTTTATAAAATTATAGTAAAAGCAGCACCAAAAAAAGACGAAGGTGATGGACTTGAAGCTATCAGTGGTAAATATTCCTCTTATATGATTTATTCTTTATATATTCAAGAATATGATCTTAATGGAAGCCCGGCAGAGATGAGAAATGAAGAAAGATTTGGTATGTATGAAAAACCATCAGGAGTTGTTACTCTTCATTATAATGGGGAGACATTATCTTTTATCAGTTCTGGAAATCCTAATCAAAGTTTTGGAAATGAAATACTATTAGATAAATTATCTAATTCGCGCTATCAAAAAATTATAAATAACAATGGAACAATTAACACTTATTTAGTAGAGATTGGTGCTATTGGCAACAGTGCTACGGTAACTATAAATACAGATAATAATGCATCACCTAAAAGAGTTTTAAAACAAGAATATAGATTAATTAAATAAAGGTAAGGTAATTATTATGGCAAAGAAAAAAAATAAAAAAATTAACCCATTTATCTTAATGCTAATTTACGCATCTTTAATATTTGCACTATATATCAGTTTAAGTACTTGGACATTGGTTATATTTGGAGATTCTGTTTTAGGTACTGTAGATAGTTATCAAAGCAGATTAGATGATATAACAAGTGAAACAAATAAATCGCGAACTATATCTAAAGGTTATTATTTTATAGTTGATAATAAAGAATATAATGGACATATAATTTATAATAGTGATGAATTATGGCCAGATTTAGAAAAAGGTGAAACCCGATCTGAGAGAATCACCTATCTTCCAATTTTTCCTTATATAAATAAACCATCTATGTTAGTCGAACTTGATGAAATGGGAACCTTTAGTATTTTGTATCACATAATTGCACCAATTGGTTATATATTTCTATTTAGTCTTGTTGATAAAACAAATAAAAGAACTAAAAAAGGATAGTATAAATATACTATCCTTTTAATATAAAGTTTATATTACTAATAATAAATTATGTGTCATTGCAAAAATCAGGTTTTTTTGTTAATATGGTAATGATGATAGCGAGGAATATTATGAAGAGAAAAGGATTTACATTAATAGAATTATTAGCAGTTATTATTATACTTGCTATAATAGCTTTAATAGCAACGCCTAGAATTATAGAACTTGTAGATAAGGCAAAAGAAAGTTCATTTGAAAGACAAAAGGAATTTATTTTAGATGCTGCTAAAATGTATACTTTTAAAAATCCAAATGTTAAAGAATTGGGATATGTTACATTAAGGGAATTAATTGATAATAATTATATTGAATCGGGCATTAAAGATAATAAAGGAAATGTTTTAGATGATATTTATATCGTTAATTTAGAATCTAATCATGTTGTTACAACTACCAAAACTGAAGGTGAAGTCATTAATATAAACAATTCTATTGGATTACCATTAAATAAACTTATAATAAGCGGAAAAAGTGATCAAACAATTCCAAGTGGATATACATTTTATGATTATATTAGAATAACTAATGATAGTGATAATGGTTATCACAATAGTATTAATACGGGTATTCCTTTTAACACAGCAAATAAGATTGAATTTAAATATAAATCAACAGACACATTAAGCAATATTTTATTTATGTGTGGATATGTTTCTTCTACTAGTAAAGCGGCCCCTTATATCGCTGCATCCGTTGGCAGTAATGTTACTACTAACAGTTTTACAAACTCAACGCTTACACCAAATAATATTACTCGAGGTCAAGCATCTGATGGTACAATTAAAAGTTTTATATTAGATTATACATCCAGTAATACTAATAGTATTTCTTTTGGTAGTTGGAGTGACATCTCATGGTCTAGAACAATTGACTGGTATTCTTTTAAAATATGGAATAACGGTACATTATTACGTAATTTTATACCAGCTAAAAGAAATAGTGATAATATATTAGGAATGTATGACTTGGTAAATAATGTATTTTACACAAATGCAGGAACAGGGGCGTTTACCGCGGGTAGTGAAATAATATTACCAAGCCCAGATATTCCTATTGAAATAAAAAGTGTAAGTAATTTTGATTTAGTGAGTAGAACACCAAATATATTAAATAATGGTAATTTTACAAATGGAACAACAAGTTGGACTGCGACAACTGGAAGTCTTTCTGTGAATAATAAAATTCTAAAACTAACTGCTTCATCAATACCAACAGTAGTAATTCAATCAGATACTAATGAACCTTGCATTGTTGGAAACAAATATTTTTTAAGAGCAAGAGTAAGAAGATTAGATGGAAATTCATTAATTGATATTAGATTGAGAGGAACTACTTCAGCTACGAATAGTGTGGTGGCAAAAAATATTAATTCGTTTGTTGTCGGAGAATGGCAATATATATTTGGGATAGCTACTGTTACAAGTGAACTAACCGGTAATATTAGATTTGGTATATATATTAACAATATTGCTAACGGTCAGGTTGAAGTAGATGGGAATTATGGTGTCATGTTAATCCCTATGGGTAAAGATGCCTCACATAGTTTGTTTTTGAAAACAGAAAATGAAATGAATACGTTATTTTCTAATTATATAGATAAAAAAGAAAATATAATCAATTTTCCATACACATTAAGAAGCCTACCAGACGGAACAAAAGATTATATAGAAATAGATAATGTAAAAAAGACAGCTAAATTGTATAAGAATATAGAAAATATAGTTTTAACTGGAACAGAAGTATGGAATAAAAATGCTGATAAGGGAAATTTTATTTCTTTTTTCCTATCAAAAACAGCGCATGGAATTATACAAGGAACCACTGTTCAAATGTGTTCGCACGCTCCCTTTATGAATTGGAACCCACCATCAGGCAATTATTGGTGGAATGCATCATCTTCAGTAGGAATGAGATTGCATAAGTCATTTATATCAGATTATGATAATTTAACGACAGACTATCAAAGAGTATTGGCTTTTAAAACTTGGTTAACAAGTCAATACAATGCAGGAACACCTGTAACAGTACAATATAAATTAGCAACACCAGAGATAATAAATTTGGATTATGATAAATATAAGAATATTGTTACTTATAAAGGATTTACTAATATATATAAAACTGGAATAAAATCAAATATGGAAATAGAAATATTTATTAATGAAAAAAACAAACTAATTTAAGTTTATTTTTTTAATAATTTTTTTCATTATTGTAAAATATAAACCTTTAAATCTTGCAAAAATATAAGGTTTTTGTTAATATGGTAATGGTGATAGCGAGGAATATTATGAAGAGAAAAGGATTTACATTAATAGAATTATTAGCAGTTATTATTATACTTGCTATAATAGCTTTAATAGCAATGCCTAGAATTATAGAACTTGTAGATAAGGCAAAAGAAAGTTCATTTGAAAGACAAAAGGAATTTATTTTAGATGCTGCTAAAATGTATACTTTTAAAAATCCAAATGTTAAAGAATTGGGATATGTTACATTAAGGGAATTAATTGATAATAATTATATTGAATCGGGCATTAAAGATAATAAAGGAAATGTTTTAGATGATATTTATATCGTTAATTTAGAATCTAACCATGTTGTTACAACTACCAAAACTGAAGGTGAAGTCATTAATATAAACAATTCTATTGGACTACCATTAAATAAACTTATAATAAGCGGAAAAAGTGATCAAACAATTCCAAGTGGATATACCTTTTATGATTATATTTCCTTATCTGGAGCACAATATATAGATAGTGGTGTTATTCCAAATAACAATACAAGTGTATTTGTTGATTGCAAACCAACCGTTTCAGGAAGATGGATATTTGGAAGTCGAATTACAAGTGCCTCATCAACTGATAGATTAGGACTTTATGTAAACACAAATGCAAATATGTTTCCACAGTATAATGCTCAAGGAATATCAACTATCAATATTACCAATACATTACTTAGAACAAGGCATAAATTATCAAAAAATGAGTATTGGGTTAATGGTACTAAATTACACACATTTACAGAAAAAAACTTTAATGGTACAAATACTGTGTATATCGGAGCTATGAATCAAACCTCAGTAGATGCAAGAATTTTTTCAGGAGATATATACCAAGCGAAAATTTGGCAAGGCAATACTTTAATTAGAAATTATATTCCAAGTGTTCGTACTAGTGATAATGTTGTAGGTTTATATGATCTAGTAAATGGTGTGTTTTATACAAATAAAGGAACAGGAAATTTTGTTAGAGGAAACTTAATAACGATACATAATCCTGATAATCCATATGAGATAAATAATGTAGACAATTTTAATTTAATAAGTACTGATGGTGAAAATGAAAGTAGTTATAATTTCCCATATGTATTAAGAAGTTTAAACAATGGCGTAAAAGATTATATTGAAATTGATAA
>JAQUGJ010000094.1:0-2306 GCA_028684255.1 Bacilli bacterium
ATGGATCCTAAAATTGTTATTAATCGTATAACAGGAGATCCTCGAGTTGATGATTTAATTGAACCACAATGGTCAATTAAAAAAACTATTTTATTAAATGATTTAGATAAAGAAATGGTAAAAAGAGATACATATCAAGGACGACTATTCTTCAAGTAATTCATCTAATAAAACAATTTTCATTCCTTTTGATTTAATATATTTAATAACTAAATCAAATTCTTTTTTTAAATTATCGTTTACTTTATATAATAAAATACTGCCGTTTTTTAAGTTTTCTTTAGTTTCTTTTAATGCACTATATTTTATACTATAAGATGGTTTAATTTTATAACAATCAAGACAACTGTTATTTAAACAATAACAGTTTTTTTGTCCTAATTTTTTTAAGGTGTTATTTACCCAAGCTTCACAAGTGTCAATAAATCCAAAGTTATGTTTTTTTGTTAAATTGTTCACTATTTTATTGTTGTTATCATAGAAATCATTAGTAATAAAATAATTTACTTTCACTTTATTAGTTTCAACGATTTCGTTTATTTTTGATATATCTTCATCAATGATTAATACAATGCTCATTTGACTTAATGATTGATTACCACTTATTACTTCTTTATCAATATTATCTTTTACCGAAATTTTTGGTTTCACATTTTTAAAAATTAATAAATTTTTATTAAATTTTCCTATTTGTTTCATTCGATTATAACTTTTTGACACATCAATTTCATTACCAGAAATTCCCGGTATAATAGTATTTTCTTTTATAATGGCATCTTCCGGTTCAATTCTGTAACTATCTTCAATGCCTCTTATCTCAATCATAATGTCATCTAATTCCTTAACGACACTAACTGTTTTTGACGTATAAAAAAAACTAAAACAAATTAATGTAATAAGTCCTAGTGAACTAAAAAACTTCCTCATAATATCACCTAATTAAATATATGAGAAAGTTTTTTTATTTTAACTATTTATTTAAATGTTTTAATTCTGGTAAAGTAAATGATCCGTCTTTTCTTATTAAGACATCATCAAAATATATTTCTCCACCACCATAATCTTTTCTTTGAATTAAAACCATATCCCAATGAATAGAAGAATCATTTCCATTATCGCATTCTCTATAGCATTTTCCAGGTGTAAAATGAAGACTTCCAGTTATTTTTTCGTCGTATAATATATCTCCCATTGGATGAATAATTTTAGGATTTAGACCTAAAGAAAATTCGCCTACATATCTAGCACCATCATCAGTGTCAAATATTTCTTTCAATAAATACCCATTTTCATTAGAAGTTTCGCTTATTATTCTACCATTTTTAAATGTCAAACTTACATTATTAAATACATTCCCATTGTAAGGACTAGGTGTATTATAAGTTATAATTCCGTTGACACTATTTTTAATAGGTGCTGTGAAAATTTCCCCATCTGGTAAATTTCTCTCTCCAACACAAGGTATTATAGGCATTCCTTTAATGCTAAAACTTATATCAGTTCCTGGTGAAACAATTCTAACTTTATCGGTTTTTTCCATTAATTTTTTTAATGGTTCACAATCTTCTCTCATATTTTGATAATCAATTGACATAACATCTAAAGCATAATTATGAAATTCATCGGTTGTCATTTTAGCTTTATATGCTGCTATCTCATTAGGATAATTTAATATTACCCACCTACGATCATTTATTTTAATGTCATTGTATTTTCTAGCAACATTTCCAATTTTTTTAAGAGTTTCACTTTTTATATTCTTTCTTTCATAATCGTTTAGATTACAACTTATAAGCACAAAACAATCAAAATTATTTATTTCGTATTTTTTTTGTTCTTCAATTGAGTCTAAATGATTATCTAACATCGTTTCAGATATTAAACTGTTTAATTCTTCATCAATTATCTTAACAAACGGAATTCCTTTGTTTTTTATTACATCTTTAATGATTTTTTTCACTAAAGGTTTGGGCGTTAATCCCTCAACAGTTATTAACACGCGATTGTTTTCTTCAACTCCAAGTGAATAATTAACAATTGTTTTACTTAATTTATCTAATCTTTCCATATTTCACCTTTTTCTATTATTAGAATAATATACTATGAAAGGAGTATTTTATGAATAATAACCCATATGCATATGGACCATACAACCAAGATAATCGTTTTGGTGGTGCCTTAGCCCCTTTTATTCTTGGTGGTATAACAGGCGGATTACTTGCTCCAGCATTTTATCCAAGACCATGCTGTAATTATCCAATGCCTTATCCAGCACCTTATCCAGCACCTTATCCAGCACCTTATCC
>JAQUGJ010000094.1:2406-4130 GCA_028684255.1 Bacilli bacterium
AGTCCTATTTATCGACAACAGTAAAAAATCAGTATTTACTGATTTTTTTTATCTTGATTTTACTTGTTCATTTGGATTATTAATTTTTATTGATATATTATCTCCATTTTTCTTTACGAAATTTAAGACATTATTTTCATCTTCTAAATAAGAAAACACATGCTCTAGATACTCATGATCGCCTATTTCATTGCCCTTAGAATTGAGCAAATATTTTCGGTATTCTAACCAATCATTATTGGTATGATCATTTATAACATCGCTATATTTTTTTCCTGTATCACTTAAATAAATATTCATTATTTTATCCATATTGCTTCTACCAAAATTATATGCTTGAGTTGCAAAAGCTATATTATAATTTGCAGTATATAATTCATTTTGATAGATAGCACATCCTATTTGGATGTTTTTTTCAATATTATTTAAATTATCCATTGTTACTTCAATACTATCATATTTGTTTTCACTTGGAACATAAGCACTTACAGTAGTATCAATCCATACTGATTTTTGAACTTGCATTAAACCAACTGCACCACCATCGTTTACTCCTTCTTTATGAAAACCCGATTCTTGTGTTGCTAAAGCTTTTACTAAATTAGGATCCAAACCATATCTCTTAGAATATTTTTCAATTAAAGAACCATAGTTTTTTTCCACATATTCTAACTTACCGGTATCAGTTCTATCATTATATTTAATAACAAAATCATCAATCTTATCTTGTTGCAATGTCTCAACTATTTTTATTGTTTCTTTAGGTTGTTCAATTTTCGTTTTGATTTCGTTTGAATTAGCCATTCCAATTGCAAATATCGTTGCTGCTACTACACCGGATATAACTGCTTTCTTACCAAGTTCTGTAATTTTGTTTGTTCGTTTAACTTTTGGTTTTCTAAATATTTTAGGATCTTTGTTATCTTTTTCTAAAGCTTTATAAAATTTCTTTTTGAAGGCCTCTTTTTCTAATTTAGATTTTAATTTAGCACGAACTCCTGTAAATGATCTTGATGATAACAAATCTTTATATTCTGTTATTTTTACTAATCCAAAGTTAAACTGCATAATCATATCCCTTTTTTCGTTAGTAAAATATACTTTTTTTATCCCACGACCTTTATTTCTACATAATTCTTCTACTTCATCAATAGCGCTTAATGCATTATTAGCCGAAATTAAGTAAGTTTTATTCTTCAGCATTTTACTACCAGTATAATGAATACAAACAGTTTCTCCATTGCTTTTTTTAAATTCTAAACCTTCCATAACAAAACCTCTATTTTTCTATATATTCATCTTCTTCTAACATTTCATTATATTTTTCTTCTAATTTTTCATCAACCAAATCCCATTCAGCATCTGTTTTAATTTCTTCTAATATAATGTTATCATCTTCTAATGTATAAAGAGATGCAAGAACTACTAATTCTCCTTCTTCATCTGTTGTATTATCAGTATACACTACATAGTTTTTATTATCGTTTTCAAAAGTAAATAAAATATCGCATTTTATTTCCTCTCCATTATCGCCTTTTACTGTAAAAGATAAATCTTCCATATTAACACCCTTTCTATATAATTATTATAGCATAAGTTTCTTTTTTTATAAATATTAATAAAATTATATTTTGAATGGACAAATCAAATATATAAAAAATATGAATATCTTTAATTAGGAGTGATAATATGTTTTTTAAATTATTGAAAATGATTTTCAAGGA
>JAQUGJ010000095.1:0-4085 GCA_028684255.1 Bacilli bacterium
AAACTAGTACGCTTTTATGAAGGTGTCGATGGACTTAAAACGGGTTATACATCCACAGCAGGATTCTGTTTAACCGCAACTGCTAAAAAAGAAGGAATGAGAGTAATAGCAGTTGTAATGGGGGAACCTGATGGTGATACTAGAAATAAAGAAATAAGAGAAATGTTAGATTATATGTATGCTCAATACAAAGTTGATATTTTACTAGAACCTACTAGTGTAATAGAAACTATTAAAGTAGAAAAATCTAAAGAAGAAAACGTTAATATAGTTCCTTTAAGACAGATAACATCTTTTCATAAAAAACTAGATGCTCCTAAAAGTACAACTTATACTTTAGAATTAAATGAATTAAAATTACCGATTAAAAAAGGTGATGTTGTTGGTAAACTAATTATTAAAGAAGATAAAAACCAAAGAACAATTGATGTTACCGTAAGTAAAGATGTTAATAAGGCTAATATAATTGAATTATTTTTAAGATATTTAAATGACATTTTGACTTTTGATATCAATTGGTAATACATTAATCATAAAAAAAGAATTAATTTTTTATTAATTCTTTTAATTTATCTTTATTTGTAATTAAAAGGCCGCCCCTAAATAATTTAATATATTTTTGTTTTTGAAAATAATTTAACATTCTAGAAATTACCTCTCTTGAACTACCTATATATTTTGCAATCTGTTCGTGGGTTATATTTAATTTTAAAGAATCAGATTTATTACTTTCATCAATTAAGAATATTGCTAATCTTTTATCGATATTCATAAATAAAATTTGTTGCATAGTCCACATTACATCTGAAAATCTTTCAGTAGCATTACTTAATACAAAGTTACTAAAATAAATGTTCTGTTCAAATAACTTAGAAAAAGTATTAACATTTAAAATAAAAATCTCTGAATTTTTTTCAGCTTCTATAAATGAATCAAAGGTTATTTGATATATTACACAAGAGGCTGACAAAACACAAATATCATCAGTTTCTAAACGGTATAAAGTAATTTCTCTACCTTCTTCTGACATCATAAAAGTTCTAAGTTTCCCGCTTTTAATAATTATTAAACCTAAGCACTCACTATCGTTTTTAAAAATAATATCGCCTTTTTTATAACTTGCAACTTTTGTATTATTTAAAAATAATTTTTTTTCATCTTCGTTTAATTTATCCCAAACAGGAAAACTCTTTTCAATAAACGTTTTATCGGTTATACTTAACATACAATCACCAATATAATTATATATAAAAATAAACAATTTAGCAATCAATGTGACTAAGTCACGGAAAAGAAATTGAAATTTTGGATATAATTTAAATGTAATCAAATAAAAGAAAGGGATGATACTATTAATACAATTAAATTAACAAAAGATGCTTTTAAAAAAGAGGTGCTTGATTCTAGTGTTCCAGTTATCGTTGATTTCTACGCTGATTGGTGTGGTCCATGTAAAATGATAGCACCAGTTATGGAAGAAATTGCTAAGGAGAACTTAGGATTAAAAGTATGTAAAGTCAATGTAGACGAAGAAGGCGATTTAGCAATGCAATATGGAGTAATGTCTATTCCGACAATAGTTGTGTTTAAAAATGGCCAAATAGTTAATCAACAAGTTGGTTTTAGAAATAAAGAAGCTATTTTAGAAATGGTAAAGTAAGGAACTAGAGGAAAGACATATAGTATTCCAATAATTGGTGCATATGCACCTAGTTTCAAAGCTATAAAAGCACTATAATTGTAGTACTGCTAAGGAAACTAAGGCTAATGATACATATTGTTTAGATTGTTTCTTATGTTTCAAAAAATAAATTAAATAAACTACATTAGTAGTTTTTTTAATGCCAAAAAGTGATATAATTAATATTAGTAGTTATATTAAAAGAAGGTGAATCATTTGCTCAAAAAAATATTTAAAACATTGATTATTATTATATTAATTATCTTTTTTAGTGCTTTCAGTATAAATCTATATGTTAAATTAAGTACTCAAAATAAGATATTAAATGAAGAAGAAGCTTTAAAACTAAAAGACGTTGATTGTATATTAGTATTAGGTGCTAGTGTAAGGGGTAATTTACCTAGTCCAATGTTAGAAGATAGATTATTGAGTTCTATATTTTTATATGATAAAAAAGTAGCATCAAAGATTATAATGAGTGGGGACAATGGTACAAACAATTATGATGAAGTAAATGTTATGAAAAGATATGCAGTTAATAAAGGGATAAATTCAAGTGATGTTTTTATGGATCATGCAGGATTTTCAACTTATGATAGTATATATCGCGCTAAAGAAATATTTAATATTGAAAAAATGATTATTGTAACTCAAAAATATCACTTATATCGAGCACTCTATATAGCTTCTCAATTAGGGATAGAAGCATATGGTGTAGAAGCTTTAGAAAACAATTATATGGGTCAACTTCCTAGAGAAGTAAGAGAAATATTAGCCCGCAATAAAGACTTTTTTAAAAGTATTATAAAACCAAAACCAACTTATTTAGGAGATGTTATTCCAATAAATGGTGATGGTAATATAACAAATGACAAATATGATTTTTGATAGAAGAAAAGTAAGTGAAGCATATGAAGCTTATCGAAAGAAAAAAGATGATTTAAATGAAGAATTAGCGGATATTGCAATATATTTACTTGGCTTATCTGAAATATTAAATATTGATTTAGAAAAAGAAATAGAAAATAAAATCGAAAAAAATAAAAACCGAGAATACAAAGTAATAAATGGTGTTAATACTAGAATAAAAGATTAATTATTAAAAAAATGTAAATATCTAAATTATGATATAATAACATTAGGTGATTTTATGAAAAAAATAGTTGGATATAAATTATTTAACAGTGATTTAACCAATCAATATGGTATGTCTTTTGAATTAAATAAACCATATAAAATTGAAGGTGAAGTATCTTTTGGAACAAAAGGTAATGGGTTTCATTTTGCAGAAAGATTAGAAGATACATTAAGATATGGAGATATGGAAAATCTTAATGTCGATCAAGTAATTGGTTTAGTTGAAGGTAGTGGTGAAATAATAACTCGTGAAGATGATTATTATGGCTATTATGATTTATATTCAGCTAGTCAAATAGAAATATTAAAAATACTTTCTAGAGAAGAAGTAATTGAAGAGGCTAAAAAAATGTATCCAGAAAGATTAGCTCGTTTTATTCAAGGTTATAAATTAACAGAAGAAGAAATTGAATTTTTTAAAAATAAATTCCCAAGTAATTATTACGTTAATTTTCATTTAGAATATTATCAAAAAAAAGAATTATCAAAGGTTAAATCTAGACGTTAACCTTTTTTTATTGTCTAAATAATGATATAATTATTTAGGTTTAATAATTTTTAATAATTTTTATAGAATTATTTAATATTTATCGTGTATTATGTTTAATAGAAAGAGGTGTTCTGATGGGCCTTGGAGATAGAAGAGATGGAAAAAAAGTTAGAAAAATAGATGGTGTTCATAGTATTATGTGTCATTTAAAACCATATCGATGTGATTCTGATGTATATATTAATGAAACAATCGATGTTACTGAACTAGTAAAATATATGAACAAGAAAAAGAAAGAAGGAAAATATACTTATTTTCATGCCTTTTCAACTGCTATTGCAAAGGTTGTATATAACAGACCATTGTTAAATAGATATGTTGCAAATAAGACATATTATGATCGAGATGAAGTAACTTTATCTTTTGTAGCAAAAGTTGAATTTACAGATCAAGCGGAAGAATATTTATCTAAAATAATAGTAGATCCTAATGATAACATTGATGATATCAACAAAAAAATTGTTAAAAAGGTATCTAATGTAAGAAGTAATATGAAAAACGATACTGATGATGCTGTAAATATAGTTGGTAAGTTACCTAAATTTTTAAGAACAATTATAGTAAATATCTTAATGTTTTTAGATAAACACGGATGGTTACCAAAGTCATTGATCGATGACAATATTTATTATAGTACCGTTATTTTGTCTAATTTAGGAAGTATCGATTGTGGATCAATTTATCACAATTTGACTAATTTTGGGACTAATTCCATAT
>JAQUGJ010000009.1:0-17070 GCA_028684255.1 Bacilli bacterium
AGTCTAATTCCTCTACGTGCTGCTATTTTATCGAATATCAAAAAAGATCCTAATTCATTTCTTGGTTTTATGTAAATTATGTTTATATCTTTATTTTTTACCTTTTTAGTTATTCCAATCGTATTTAAATTAACAGCAATTATCTCAGTAGCGCCCATTTCGATTGCTAAATTAATTGGTACGTTATCATAATAACCACCATCTATATATTTATCACCATCAATTTCTAATTTTTGAAATGCTGGATAACACGTACAAGATGCTAAAATATAATCTTTTAAATTTTTTTTATTTAAATCTTTTTTTAATTTTGTTTCAGGTTTTCTTTTAGATAAATTGTAAGTTAATAAACCGTAATTAATTTTTGATTTTTTAAATCTGCGATAATTTATTATTTTATCAAGAGACATTGCCATTCTAGTTGTATTCATTCCACCTTTTTCTATAAAGTTTTTAAAATATTCTTTATATATACTTAACTTACTTTCTGTTTCAGGAAAATTATCATCATAAAGAATTTTATAATTTAAATTATACCAAAGATTGTGACATTTATAAAATTGATTTTGAACCATAAATAAGCCATTTACTGACCCAATTGAAGTTCCCGTTACAATCTGAAAATCATATTCTAATTGACGGAGAGCTTTCCATACACCCACTTCATAAGCACCCTTTGATCCACCGCCAGACAATACTACTGCTTTCATACTATCACCTATATTTATTATAGCACAAGAAAAGTTAATATGATATAATTATAAAAGGTGATAATATGAAATCTTATAATATGGAAATCCAAGATATTTACAAAAAACTTGATTCCAGCAAAATGGGATTAAGTAATAAAGAAGCTACCAAAAGGCTAAAAATTAATGGCCTAAATCGTCTTCCTAAAAGTAAAAAGGCGACAATTTTAAAAGTCTTTTTTAGTCAATTTAATAATCCCATAACTATAATTTTATTGATAACAATAATGTTTTCTGTAGTTATACATGAATATGTGGATGCAATTTTTATCAGCTTAGTTATTTTCTTAGATGCATTTTTAGGTACCGTTCAAGAATGGAAAGCCGAAAAAAGTGCTGAGAGTTTACAAAAAATGATTAAGGTTAATTCCCTTGTATTAAGAGATAATCGAAAAGTAGATATTAATGGTGAATATCTTGTTCCTGGTGATATTGTTATTATTGAACCTGGCGATAAAATAAGCGCTGATTTAAGAATTGTCGAAAGTCATAATTTAACAATCGACGAATCTTTTTTAACTGGTGAATCTTTACCAGCTGTAAAAAATACGACTATCTTACCTGAAAAAACTAAAGTCGCTGATCGCAATAATATGGCTTTTGCAGGAGCAAAAGTAATGAGTGGAAGAGGTATTGGAATAGTTGTTGCAACTGGTAGTAATACTGAAATAGGTAAAATCGCCGATGAAGTTGTTTCAACATACAACTCTAAAACTCCTTTAACAATAAGAATGGAAAAGTTTACTAAACAGATTAGTATTATAACAGCTGTCATGGCGCTTATCATTACTTTTGTATTATACTTGAAGGGATATGCTACCAAAGAAGTATTTTTTTCAGTTGTAGCGTTATCTGTTTCTGCAATTCCTGAAGGATTACCTGTTGTTTTAACAGTAACGCTTTCAATTGCAACTAAAAATATGGCTAAGAAAAATGTTATTGTTAGAAAATTAAATGCAGTTGAAGGTTTAGGAAGTTGTACAGTAATTGCATCCGATAAAACTGGAACTTTAACTTTAAATGAACAAACAGCAAAAATTATTGAATTACCGGATGGAAGTGTTTTTAATATTACAGGTGAAGGATATAACGGAATTGGAAAATTATTGCCATCTAATGAGAAAGCAAATCATAGTGATAATAATTTATCTCATCTTAGTAAATTAATCAGTATGAATAATGAGAGTACTTTAATTAAGGAAAAAAACGAATGGATAAACAATGGTGATGCTATCGATGTTGCCATGAGGGCCCTAAGTTATAAAATAGATGGATACAAAGAAATAAACTATGATTTATTAGGTGCTATACCATACGAATCAGAAAACAAATATTCAGCTGTTTTTTATCGAGAAAAAGATGGTATAAGAGTTACTGCCAAAGGATCTCCAGAAGTTATTTTTAACTTCTGCGATACGATGTTAGTAAATGGTAAAGAAAAAAAGATAAATATTAAAGAATTAGAAGAAAAGAATAACCGTTTAGCAAGTTTAGGTTATCGTGTAATAGCAATTGCCGATGGATTAAAAGTCGATTTTATTAATAAGAACAATTATTCAATCCACGATATTCCAAAATTGACTTTAGTTGCATTAATTGCCTTTATCGATCCTATTCGGGTTGAAGCTAAAGATGCACTTAAAAAATGTAGTAAGGCAGGTATTAAGGTTGTTATGATTACAGGAGATCATCCTTTAACTGCTACTGCAATAGCAAAAGAACTAGAAATGATAAAATCAATCAACGAGGTAAAAAGTGGAGATGAAATCGATGAAGCTTTTAATAAAGGTTATAAATATTTTGATGAATTTGTTAAAAATACAAAAATATTTGCCCGAGTTACACCTCAAGAGAAGTTAGAAATTGTTAAATCATTTAAGAGACAAGGTGAATTTGTAGCCGTTACTGGTGATGGTATAAACGATGCCCCAGCTATGAAAAATGCTAATATTAGTATTGCAATGGGTAGTGGAACAGATGTTACAAAAGAAACAGGATCTTTAATTATAACTGACGATAACTTTTTATCGATTGTTTCTGGCGTTGAGGAAGGAAGAAATGCTTACAACAATATTAGAAAAGTAATTTATTTCTTATTATCTAGTGGTGTTGCTGAGGTTCTTTGCTTTATTTTAGCTATTATCTTCGGATTACCAATACCTTTTCTAGCGGTACAGTTATTATGGTTAAATTTAGTTACCGATGGAATTCAAGATATCGCTCTTGCTTTTGAAAAGGGTGAAAAAGATGTTATGAATAATGCACCAAGGAAAACAAATGAAAGTATTTTTGATAAAATGTTAATTCAAGAAACCTTACTAGCAGGTTCCATAATGGGGATATTGGTATTTGTATTTTGGTTTTATTTAATAAATATATCTAGATATAGTGCTAATTTTGGCAGAAATTACATATTATTACTAATGGTATTTTTACAAAATTTACATGCGTTTAATTGTCGTAGTGAATATAATTCCGCTTTCAAAGTACCAATTAAAAATAATTACTTTATTTTTATTGCCGTAGCTTTCGTAATATTATTACAAATATTTGCTTCAGAAAACGCATTGCTTGCATCAGCATTAAAAGTACAACCATTTACATTTAAATATGTGGTTTATGCTTTAATATCAGCTTTACCATTACTATTTTTAATGGAAATATTCAAGATATTTAAAAGGAGAAAACACAATGAATAATTTGATTTATTACTTTTTACTTTTTATACTATATTCTATTATTGGTTGGTGCATTGAAATTATTTGGGTTGGAATAAATAAAAAAGAGCTTGTAAATAGAGGTTTTCTTATTGGCCCTTACTGCCCAATATATGGTATAGGTTCCTTACTTATTATTATTTTGCTAAAAGATTATTATAATAATCCTCTGTTATTATTTATACTAGCAGCGCTTATATGTACTGTTTTAGAGTATATTATAAGTTACATAATGGAAAAACTTTTTCGTGCAAGATGGTGGGATTATTCACATTTATCTTTTAATGTAAACGGTAGAATATATTTAGGAAATTCTGCTTTGTTTGGAATTTGTGGAATAGCACTTTCCCTTATTCACCCTTATGTAAATGAATTGATACTTAATGTTCCATCTAATATAAGCTATATTATTTTTGCAACATTATTAATAGTATTCGTTTTTGATGTTCTTACATCAGTAAAGATAGTTAGCAAATTAGAAATGGCTGCCGAGGCCGTAAAGAAAGACTATACTGGCGAATTGAAAGAAATAGTCGGAAGTATCTTAAAAGAAAAATCCAAACTATTAAAAAGATTAGCATTAGCTTATCCAAAAATGGTAATAAAGAAAAAAAAATCTCATTGAGATTTTTTATTTTATATATGCCCCAAATTTAATATAAGTGTTGAATGTTAATTCACTATTTGTTAAAATTAATTTTTTTCCACTTTTAATGCTATAACTATAAATTGATTTACCATTTCTATAATATATATAATCATCTACAAAATACATATCATCAAACGAATCAATTTCAAATAGATAGGTTTTTTGTTCAGGATTTTGAATATTACTGCGATATACTTTATATTTGTATTCGCTTTTTTTGTTTTCTTCCAAAAAATAACTATAACCTG
The DNA here is from genome assembly GCA_028684255.1 of Bacilli bacterium. Lineage (GTDB taxonomy): Bacteria > Bacillota_I > Bacilli_A > RF39 > UBA660 > CAKOQQ01. The sequence continues at coordinate 4,364 of JAQUGJ010000009.1, forward strand.
AAAGTACATTTCCCATCTCTATTTTTGTAACATTTTTTATAGATGTTGTTGGGTAATTAATAAATGTTTTGTCGTTATTTTTTATTTCGGAAGGAGAATATCTATTCCATACTCCATTTTCTAAAACCTTTATTTTTGTTGTTTCATTACCAACTTCTAAAATAGTTTTTGCATCCACATCTATTTCATATTCTTTTTTATACATTTGATCATATAGATATATCGAATTTTCATAAACTCCTAATATATAACTATCATAAGATATTTGATGATTAGAAAATATTTTATCAATTTTATTAGTTGTTAAATCAACGGTGTTGAAATTATTAAACACTTGAACAGAATCATAATCTGCTACAACATAGTATTGTCCAACATATGTCGATAATGGATATTTATAAACATCCTTTTTGAATATAGGAACATCTTTAACAAAGCCAATTAAATTGTTTTGAGTATTTATTGTATATGTTCCTTTATAACTTGAAATACCAATGTAATGATTTTTTTCAAGGTTTCCAGTATATGCTTTTATATGTCCGAATTCTTTTGTTTTATCTTCTTTACTTTGCCATCTTGTATAATCATAATTATTTAAATTCTTAACAAATTCTTTTACTTTGTCATTTGTTTCATTTTGACTAACCTCGTATAAAACTCCTTTGTGCATACAGGTAACATCAAAAATAATCGTATCATCTATAAATATTGGGTAAATACATTCATATTCAGAATCTTTATAATATCTGATATCTTCAATTATTTTTTTCTTTTTTAAAAAGTTATCAAACACTTGGAAAGAAAAAACATTCTCTCCCGCTTTTATTTCAAAGTAGTAATTATCTTTTTCATTTTTAACGTTAGCAGTATAAACCTCTTTTATTTCAAATTCATTTGTATCATTAAAAAAGGTGTATTCCAAACTATAGCCTTTACTAAAATAATTAAATAAAGCTTGCATAACAACAATAAATACGAATAATGCTAAAAGTGAATGAAATATTCTCTTCATTTTATCTACCTCATTTTGATTATATATTATATTACCCTAAAAATCAACTTTTAAACTAAACAAAAAATATAGAATTTACTATATTTTTGATTCTTGTCTTTCAATAGGTTTATTTTGATAATGAGATGCTAATTTCTTTTTTTCTTCCATCATATATTCAGATATTGCTGTCTCTATTTCAGGAATAGCATTATTTTGAATATTTTTAAATTTTACTACTTCTTTTATTGTATCAATTTTGATTTCTCCCCATAGCATACCGGTTTTAACATTTAAATCATTAAACATATCTGGTGTTATTGCTGTCAAAAAGTAACCAAAAAGCATTCTTTTTTGTGCCATTAAAATTCTTTTATTAGTGAGTGTAACAACATAGGTTGACATTATATCTTTTCCAACATTTGAACATTTTTGAGCTACAAATGCATAATTTACTTCCTCGCCAGGATTTAGGTGTTTCTCAATTACGTCACAGTGTGCTTTTAATCTCCATGCTATTGTTGCAGGATATCTCTTTTTAAATTCTAAAGCTTTTTGATACACAATACTTTTCTTTTTCATTCTTATCACCTACTTTATTATATCATTCTTTGTTAAAATTTCAACCAATTTTTCCTTGTTTAAATCCTTGTTTACATAATCAATTAACTCATCTCCCTTTATTATCATAAATAAAGGAAGTTCAAATTTACCATTGTTTAATATGTTATAACTATTATAAAAATCATCCATTTCTTCTTTTGATTTAAATGATAAATCAAAGTAATTTATTTTTAAATTATTTTTTTTAATATAATCAAACATCTCAAAACGGAATAAAGAGTTTTCAAAATTTATATTTCCTAGTAATATTAATTCCTGTTCTTTTTTATTTATTAAATCCTTATAATTATTATAATTAATATAGTTAAATGGAAGTTCAATTGAATCTATAAAATTATATTCAATTAATATTTTACCTATTTCATATTCATTCATACTATTTTCAGAGTATAATACTTTTTTTTCTTTTACAATTGCAATATAAGGAGTTCCAAAATTAGTAATATCTTCTATACCTAATTCATTTAATATTCTGTATGTATTTTGTTCACTTATTTTATCTAAATCAATATATAAGTAATCCAGATCTTTTTCTTCCTTGTAATAATTCATAACTGGATTAAACATATTGCAATAAAAACAACTTTTACTACCAAGATAAATGATTGTATTTTCACTGCTATTTAAATATTTTTCAAATTGTTTCATTTTTTTATTTTGAATTAAAAAATAACTGGTAATTATAATTCCACTTATACAAATTATAATGATGGAAATAATTTTTAATATTTTTTTAAATTTATTCATTTAATACACCTCTTTTTGAATAAAAACTAAATCAATCTTTTTTGAATTTGTTTTTCTGCTTTTTGTAAATGTTTTTTAATATTTTCTTTATGCATACTCGAAACAATGTCAATGCAATATCCTCTAAAATATTTTTCATTCGCTTCATTATAATCATTAGTTTCATAATAACCATTAGCGTAATGAAGGGGATATTTATAGTTGTATTTGTTTTTAACTGAATCAAAAATCGCTATTACTTCTTCAGTTAATAAAGAATTCCTATATATTGTCAATCCAACCATATCGCCAAGTTTAAAAGGTTCTGTTTTGAGTCCAAATCCACCACTTTTTTGATCTTCATCAAATAAAGAATTGAAATCTTCTTCAAATACTAGTATCTTTTTTTTCTTTACTTTTTCAATTTTTTTTATAATTAAATATACTTCTTTTATTATTTGCACTAATATATCTTCAGCTTCTTTTAAATCAATATTATTAAGGTTTCTACTATTAACCAAATCAAAAGTAAAAACCTGATATATTGCATCCGGATCGTTTTGACATTTAATAAATAAATCATTATATTCTGATGTCGACATTGGTACCTCTTTTATAATTACTTTATCAAAAATATTTCAGTTAAATCTGTTTTTTGTTTATAACCAATTTTAATTAAATCACCATTTTTTATGAAAGGTAATTTGTCTTTTGCTACTTTAATACTTACCTTATAGTTATCATTATTACTGTCTGTTAAATAATAATAACTATTTGAATCAATTACTACCATATTTATTGATGAAACTGTTATATCAGAAATTGTTAATTTATCTTCTTCAACGTTTATGTTGCCGCCCAAATAACTTTCTGCAGCCTTTTCAATTCCTAATGAAGCATCGGTTACTACTACTTTTTGATAATCTAACAAATCAACGAAGGCATACATTTTAACTAAACCAGCATTATCCTTTAAAGATATCAAATAAGTTGGCTTATTATTTAAGTTTACCAATAAAGGAAAAGTAGCTCTATATTTCATTTGTTGGACTTGACCTTCTGCTGATGCCATTGCCGAGAATTCTTCAGCACCAGGTACAGCATAATATCTGGTGTCTTTGGTTCTTAAATTAGATAAAACAAATCCAATATTTGCCTCGTCTGCTAATACAGAGGTTATTCCTGTATATAAATAAACATCATTATTCATAACTAAATAGTTGTATCCTTCAGTTGTTGCAATTACATTTTTTTGACCAAAGATGGTATTTAAAAATCCATTTTTATATTTACCCCAGTTATCTAGTTGTTCTAAAATCAAATATGAAGGATAAACATGATCTACCCATGTTGGTACTTCTGAAACATCATAGTAATTTGATTCACCTGTTATAGCATTTAATATTACAACTCCTGATATTTCTCTTTTTAATTCTATACCAGTTACTTTAGACGTCGGAACTATCCAATATGGTGTTCCATTATCATCTATTTCAAAAGTTTTTTGTTCAAAAATTTTTGTTGGATATGAAAATCTTAGTTTTCGATTTAAGTCCTTAGTGAAATATGCTGATTCTAAATATTTCATACCTTCATCTAATTTTGTTAATTCAGCGTTTCCATTAACTGAATTTACAGTTATATATCCTTTCACTCCATCTGATTTGTTTGATAAAAATTTAAAAAATCCACTGTATTCTAAAGGAGTTACTCGCATTATTTCATCTTTATAATTAATTTGAGTATAAAGATTTGATACATCAAATTGAGAAACCAACTCTGGTATTTGCCCCATTACCCTATCCCCTAGTTTTTGACTAGAATCTTTATCAATTAGAGGAAAATTCTTAAAATCAACTTGCGCAACATCTTCAGTAAATTCATGGTTTTCATCTACTACAATTCTTTTAGAGTAAGATTTTGCAAAGAATAATGGCGACAAAATAAAGTTAATAAGCGTTGGTAAAAATACTATTAAAGATATTAATATTAAAATGAGTTTAGTTGAACTAATTTTTTTTCTATTATCTTTGAATATTATTTTAATATTTGATAAATGAATGATTCCTGTCGCAAAATAAGTGGCTAATATTAAAAATAAAAACGCTAAAAACGCAAAACTTTGTAAATTTATAGGTGGTAATGCAATATAAAAGTATATAGCACCTACTAAAAATGTAATTAACAATCTGATAATGTTTTTCATTATTTCACCTCATTATAATTATAACATATTAAAATTCTAATTTTAAATATATTTACTTCCTTCTTTAATGCTTAATTTGCTCATTTTATCTTTATATTTTTCTATAAAATTTCTAACCCATTTAGGATTAGTTTTAGAATATTCTCTTAAACTCCAACCGATTGCTTTATTTATAAAAAATTCATTACTACCAAAGTTATTGACTATTATTTCTTCTAGTAATTCAGGATTGGTTTTTTCTTTTCTACCATTTTGATGATCAATTGCAATTCTTCTTAACCAAAAATCCTCATCTTTTGACCACTCTAGCATTAAAGCATTTACTCTATAATCAGTTAAACCTATATTTCCAATAATTTTATCGAAGAAATCTATGGTATCCCACCATTGTTTTGATTCAACATATTTTTTTATTTTGGGTATATCTTCATAAACAAGATATTTATCAAGCACTTTTAGATAATCAAAAACCAAGTATTGAAATTCTCTATGTTCATCTTCATAGCACTTATCTAAAAACCCCCAATCAATTGTTTTTAGATTTTTTTCTTCTTTTAGAAATTCTTTATATATTTTTCTTCTTTTATCTGTTTTTATCCCATAAAACTTAAACAGATTTCGCATATATTTAGACATTAATATAGCATCATCTTTATCTTTTATTTGTTCAAACTTATTTTTTAATCTTATATATTTATCCAAAAATATCACTTCCAAATCACTTCAATTTTTTATAAAAATCTTTTTGCCAATCAATTCTCTTACCATTAGACCTTATATAATTTAACGATCCATACATATAATTTTTATTGCTTAAAATTTCTATACTTTCAACTTCATCTATTTTAATTGACCAAACACAACCTTGTAGAATATCACTTTCTTCGGTTATACATTTATCAAAGCTTTTATAGATATTCTCACATATTTCTAAATATTCTTTATCATTTCGATGTATTTTGTATTTATCTTTTCTTACATATGCTTTTAAGTCTTCACCTGTGATGTTATAATCTTTTAATAATTTATCGAATTCTTCTTTATCTTTTAAATTATCAGGTATATATATGTTGTTGAGCAAGAATGAATATCTTCTAAAATCTGTAATAAAGACTTCTTTAGGGTCTTTATTAAAAGTTATTTTAACTTCAAAACCTTTTACTTGATTTCCTATACGTTTAGGTGGACATATTCCGTTATAACATTTAACCCAAGCCCATAGAGGATATTTAGATTTTGTTGTGTTTTTAATTTGTTGATTCATTTTTTTTAATATCCATTCATAGGTAATTCCTACTTTATCTTTATCAATTAAATTGTCATTACAAATTAATTCGTTATTATTAATCAAATATTTTAAAGCATCTTTTGATTGAAATGTTACTAATTTCATATACTCATCTCCTATTTTTTTATATATCTACATTTAGGAAATCCTGAACATCCAGTAAACATACCGTATTTGCCATTCCTTTGAACAAGTTGACTACCACATTTAGGGCAAATCATATTGTTTTCTTTTTCTTTATCCTCTGATATTTTTATTTTTATATCCTTAATATGTTGTTTGTTCATTTTTTTATCAACAATGTTATTTGCTAATATTATGTCTTTTATTTCTTCTACACTTTTTTCAATTTTAATTTCATTAAACTCTAATAATTTGTTTTTTAGAGATGATGTTTGAGTAATTATACTTTTTGATTCTACTTTTAAATTTGTTTTATCAGCATTGCATATTACTGATATAAATAAATCATCACTCATATTAAGTAAATTTGCTAACGCCTTTATATGTCCATAATTTTGATGAATAGGATTATTCATATAATATTTTTTCTTTCCTAAATATTGAATCCATTTATCTTTATATTCGTTTCCAACAATTAATCCATTATAATTTTTTACTTCTATGACAAAAATTCCATATTGTGAAATAACCAAGTGGTCTATTTGGTGTGTTCCGTTTTCATCCTTAATCATAATGTTACTTAATAATAAATACTTATCTTTAGGTAGTCTTAGTAATTTTAATCTTGCTCTAAATTCTCCAAGCCATCCTTTTACTCTATCACCAAATATTGCAGATAATAGTCCAAATACAAGAATTAATAGAAAAAAGGTATTTGTAATTGTTTCTATAATTAAATCGAAATAAAATTTATATATATTTATACCTTGATACATATTTACACCTCTATATAATTATATCATAAAGTCAATATTTTTCATGGAATCTCTAAACTAAAAAACAGATATCTAAATCTGTTATTTTATCTTTTTAATCATAGTATGCATTCTACTATGGTATCCTTTTTTATTGTAAAAATTTATACCATTTTCATTATATGCAAAAACATTGACTATTACATATTCACATTCATTTTCTTTAAAATATTCTTCCATCTTATCTACAAGTTGTTGTCCTGTTCCTTTACTCCTAATTTTACTGGTAACTATTAATTCTGTTATTTCCCCTCTTTTAGGACACTTATAATCTAAATAATCAAACTGATTATAAGAAAAAATACATCCCATTATTAATCCAATAACAGCATCATCTTCTATTGCTAAATAACATTTACCGTTATTTTTTTCTATTTCTTCTAAATTTAGAATAGCCATTTTTTTTCTATATTCAGGGTGTAGCTGATCTAAATTATCTTTATCTATAGAAATAACGTATTCTTCTAATTCAACTAGTAAATCTCTTACATATTCTAAATATTTAGATTCATATTCAACTATTTTCATTTAATCATTCCTTTTATTTTTGATATTTAATAAATTGACTAGCAGTTAAGTCTATAATTTCTTTCTATTCAATTATACATCACAATTCAATATCTTTATACTAAAAAATATATTTGATTACATTTTTAAATATTATTAATTCACATTCCACTTTGGTGGATACATATACTCTATTTTTTCACCTTTAGGAACATATTTCTTCTTTATTTTAGTTCTATTTGATTTTAAATCCGGCAACGCTTCTCTACAATATTTATCTAATTCACAAAAGATATTTTGACAATCTATTAACTGAAGTTTTCTGTTTTTAATACCAACAAAATTATAATTTAATCTTTTAAATTCTTTCTCTTGATGATTATACATATATTTAATAATATCTTCATCACTCATGTTTCCTTTATCAATGAAACATTTTCTTATTCCTCTTATTGAACCAGGTCCTGCTACCGTAAATTCATCTTCTTTCCAATCTACTGCATCACTATAATTGATATCTGTAATAAGTTGATATGCCATAAAATTTCCTATTAAAGGATATTTTTTTATTATATTAAAAGCTTCTTCCATATTGTTACATTTAATAATTTTATTTTGCATTTTATCAATGTTAAACATTTTGTTGATGAGTGCTAAATGATTATTATGTTTTTTATCATATCCAAATGCTTTATTAGCACAACTGATATAAGCATCATTATATATTTTAATTCCTTTTTCTTTAGAGTCAGATAATAATTTTGAATACTCATTAAAATCAAAATTACTTAAAGTAATATCTTTAAAACGATTAATTAATAATTCCCATGTAGATTCTTTATTAAATAATTTAAATAATATGATTCTAAAGATAGTATCTTCTTTTGAGTATTTTGTTCCATTATATATAATATTTTTTAATAAATATTGACTTACCCTATCATTAACTCTATAACTATTACAAAATTTATAGTTTTGAAAAATTTTATCATTTGTCCATAGTAAACATTCTCCGTTATTCTTTTTATTAAATATATTTTGTCTTTCATAAGCAAAATACCAATATAAATCATATACTTTTTGTCTTTTTTCCATAATTACCTCAATATCTATTTATTAATTTGATTTTATCTTTTTTTAATATAAATTTCAACTTATTTATATTAAACAATTTAAAAACCTCATAAAGTATTACTTTACAAGGTTTAATCTTATTTACCACAACAAGCTTTATATTTTTTACCAGATCCATAAGGACTTTAAACATCTTTTTTGTCTCTTTTCTTCTCTTTTCGTGTTTAAATTGTCTCTACTCATATTCAATTCTTCCCTAATTATCACTCATTTTTCAAGAAAAGGTATCTAACATTTAATATTATAATTTGTATTGCTATGCTTTATGTATTTTAATGTTTTTTCAAACACAGGTTCTTCTTTATACTTATCTTTATCCCATTCATACCATATATCAAAAGCTGTAGTTGCACCATTATCAATCATATTTTGAATTTTTGGGCTCTTGAAAACAACATTATTTTCTTGATTATCAAGATCATTTTGATAGCCCATATCTTGATAAACTTTTGCTTGAATGTCGGCTTCTAATTTATCACATAAATAAGCAAATTGTGATTCATTAGTATTACGAGCATCAAATTCTATTAATAATTCGAACAATTCATCTTTTTTTATTAAATCTCCAAGAACATCTAACATAGCTTTATGTTCTATTTCCTCTTTTTGCTCTGGAGTAATTTTATCAAAAGGTGTTATATCTCCAATCAAAACTTCACCAATTTCATGAATTATTAACATTTTTAATACTTTGTCAAGATTGATATTTAAATCAAATTCTGAATCAATACTTATAGCAAGTATGCTTGTTCCGTAAACATGTTCTGCAATACTTTCCCTTCTTGAACTACTAATGTTCCAATGACTGTCATCCCATCCACTTCTTATTTTATATTTTAACTTTGTTGCAAGTAAGTAAAATCTCATTGCATTCTCAACCTTATTTTCCATACAGCCCCCCTATTTTTATTTGAAATTTAACCATAAATTATAACATATTAATAACATTTCAGAGTATTTAAAGTAATATACAAATTATATCCCTCATAATCTAACAAAGTTAATTCTAAAAATGTAGGATATTTCTTATAATACTTTTTTATTAAAGATATTTTTTTGCTTTTTCTCCAGTCATTCACTACATACCACCAATACTATTATATCACGAAATATTGTTGTTTTTTCTCATTTTCAAACAAACTCATTATTGATTCATTCTGATATAAATTTTCTATTATTTTCCTTTTTTAAAATATGATGATCTAAAATAGTTCTAAACTCAATTTTTAGATATTTTTAAGGAAAAGAAAAACTCGCATTTCTCCATATATTACTTGGGTTAGCGAGTTATTTATCACAGCATTGCTTATATTTTACCACTGCCACATAGTGAATTTATTTCCACTTTCATAGCAATAAAGTTTACTTTATTAAATATTGTTAATAAATACAATTTATAATCCTAATATCTTATCTAAAAACTTATATAAATTAATAATATAAATTGTAATTTATATTTCTATTTTTTTGAAGAATAAATAATATACCATTATTCCATTTATTATAAAATCATAAACTCTTAATCTATCAAATAAAACAATTGTTGATAATAGAGATACTAATATTATTCCTACACTGATAATTTTAGAAAATATACCTTTCTCCTTTGCCATCCATGTAAAATAAGCAAGTATTGGAGAACAAAAAGCAAATATAGTCCATCCTACAATAAAAATATTACTATAAACGCCATTTGTAATAAATGCAACAAAATAATAAGTAATTAACATACCAATACAAAATGGTAAAACATTTAACATTGCTTTCTTCTTTGTTTTACTATATATAGATATTAAAACACCAAATAAAATCCATATTGCCATTTGTGAAAATATATTACCTAAGTTTTGAGTAAAAATATCTAATAATCTACTAATAATACCTAGTATTAATCCTATAAAAAACATACTTAATGGATTTAAAATATATTTTTTCATACTTCATCTCACTTTCAAATTACTATTTATCTGTTAGTTATATTATACTACAAAAAAGACGGATTTTATCATCCGCCTTTATATTTTACCTTATTTTCCCTTAATTAAATCATCGGATCTAATTCGGATCTAAAGTCATATTTTTAATTTTTAAATTCTTCACAAAGCCTTATATTTCCTTACTTTCCGCAACAAACTTTGTATTTTTTGCCAGATCCACATGGACATGGTTCATTTCTACCTATTTTATTTACAGTTTTAGGCTTTCTTTTTTGAACAGTTTTATCTTCATTAGTTGATATTGGTTTAGAAACTTGTTCTCTTTCAATATTTTGTCTTATTTCAGCCTTTAAAAGGTAGATTGTTGTTTGTTTTTCAATTATGTCTAATAAATCATCAAATAATTTGAATCCCTCATTAGTATAAGCTCTTAAAGGGTCTTCTTGAGCATAACTTCTTAAATAGATACCTTCTCTTAATAAAGATAGTGTATTTATATGTTCCATCCAATATGTATCAATAACCTTTAAAGAAATTGCTTTTTCAAATTCATTAGCAATTTGTTCTGGTATTACACTTATTTTTTCATTGTATTCTTTTTCAACTCGATTATAAATAAAATCAATTATCTCTTCTGGTTTTAAATCTATTAAGTCTTTTGATGCTATCTTTTTTATTACTAAATATTCATTAGTAAATTCTAAAATTTCACTTATGTCTTTTTCAGTTAAATTTCCTTCTGGATTAATATGAGAATCAACTAGATTAGAAATATTATTTTTAAAAACCTCTAAAACAATAGGATGAATAGTTTCACTATCTAATATTTCGTTTCTTTTCTCATAAATTATCTCTCTTTGTTTATTAATAACATCATCATATTGTAATAAAGTTTTACGAACATCATAGTTATTTCCTTCAACTCTTTTTTGTGCAGATTCAATAGAAGATGATAGCATTTTATTTCTAATTGAAACATCTTCTTTAAAACCTAGAGATGCAAGTAAGTCTTTAGCACGATCAGTTCCAAACCTTATCATTAAATCATCTTCAAACGATACACAGAATTGAGAAAATCCCGGATCTCCTTGACGACCTGAACGACCTCTTAATTGGTTATCAATACGTCTAGATTCATGTCTTTCAGTACCTATTACTGCTAGACCACCTAATTCTTTAATCTCATCATTTATTTTAATATCGGTTCCTCGACCGGCCATATTAGTTGCAATTGTTACTGAACCTTTTTGGCCTGCTTTAGCGATGATTTCTGCTTCACGTGCGTGGTTTTTAGCGTTTAATACTTCATGAGGTATATTAGCCTTCTTTAACATTGTGCTTAATAATTCACTTGTTTCAACTGCTACAGTCCCAATAAGAATCGGTTGTCCATTTTCATGACGAGTTTTAACTTCTTCAACTATGGCTTTATATTTACCTTTATTAGTTGCAAAGATTAAATCTTCATGATCTGTTCTTGCTATTGGTTTATTTGTTGGAATAGATATAACATACATATTGTATATTTCTCTAAACTCCTCTTCTTCTGTTTTAGCAGTACCAGTCATCCCTGATAGTTTGTTATACATTCTAAATAAATTTTGGAAAGTAATTGTTGCTAAAGTTTTAGTTTCTTGTTGTATCTCTACACCTTCTTTAGCCTCTATTGCTTGATGCAATCCATCCGAATATTGACGACCATGCATTAAACGACCTGTAAATGGGTCTACAATAATGATTTTCCCTTCTTCAATTACATAATCAATATCAATTTTCATCGAATAATTAGCTTTCAAAGATTGATTTATAAAATGTACTAAACTTGTATGTTGAATATCAAATAAATTAGTTATCTTAAAAGCTTGTTCTGCTTTATCAACACCAACTTTATCTAAAACAACAGATTTAGTTTTCTCATCATATATATAACCGTTATTTTCTTTTAAACCTTTTACAAAATGGTCAGCTTGAATATATAAGTTGGCACTTGTCATAGCACCACCTGAAATAATTAAAGGTGTTCTTGCTTCATCGATTAAAACAGAGTCAACTTCATCGACTATTGCATAATGAAGTCCTCTTTGTACACGATCAACAGACCTTACAACCATATTATCTCTTAAGTAATCAAACCCTAATTCATTATTAGTGGTATATGTAATATCACAATTATAAGCTTCTTTTTTTTCTTTAGGATTCATTTCACGATTGTTAACTCCAACTGATAGCCCTAGAAAAGAATATATAGCTCCCATCCATTCAGCATTACGACTTGTTAAGTAATCATTAACCGTAATAACATGAACTCCTTTTTCTTCTAAAGCATTTAAATATGCTGCAAAAGTGGTTACAAGAG
>JAQUGJ010000010.1:0-16839 GCA_028684255.1 Bacilli bacterium
ACTTTTTCACATAATAAACCTTCACGATAATCATAACATCCTAAATGTACATAGATATAATCTTCCATATCTGTACATTTTAAATTGATTTTCATTAAATACGCATCAGTATTTTTTGTAACCATTACATATGATTCGGTTTTTGAACATGATTTTCCATTACTATCTTCAAATTCTAATAGTAATTTTTCATCTAGCATTTCGCCTAAAGTTAATTCCTTAGTTTCACCTTCTATTAAAGGCATTCTTTCTATAGTAAAATAACTTATAGCAGCTTCTTTCATTGTTTTTAAATTTTCATTAAATATTCCATTAATATCATTGGTAGTTTTTAAACTGCATCTCGTTGGAAATAGTAAAACTAAAATTACTATGAATCCAACAAAAAATAATCCTTTTAATAATGTTTCCTTCAACGAAAAATTCTCATTTCTTTCATTATACATATAAATTCCCCCTTTTAAACCCGAAAGTTGTTTGTTATATTATCACATTGTTTTTCATTTGTCAAATTAAAAATAAAAAATAATACTTTTTTCAACTTTTCGGGAATTTGTATAATATAAAGTGTAAAAAAATACCCGTTAATATAATAATTTACAAGTATTTTTCCATATGTGACTAAATTATAGCATTAATGAAGCTTTTTGTCAAATAACCGTTAGTTTTAAAGGTCTTAGAATTGTTCCTCAATTATTTTTATTCGGCGATTAACTGTAATTTCGTTTCCTTTTCTATCTATCGCAGTATATTTTAATTCATATTCATTTAAAATATTAGTATCAACATATCCAGATACTGATACAATTAGTTCTTTTCCGATTTTATCATATGCTTTAGGTATAATGTCATTGTATTCTTTAAATTGCTTTATTTCTATATAAGAAACAAATTCTTCAAATACTGGGGTACATAAAATAGGATAATCATTTTCATTATTATAATCGGTGTTGTTATCAATTTCTTCTTTATTTGTAAATTTATCATTATCGTAATCTGCATTAAAATCTAATACTTCGATAATTCTAGTGGCTTTTACCCTATTTTCTAATCTATCGGTAGCTTCATAAGTAATAAGATTGTTACCGGTTATAGAAGTATCAATTTCTGAATTTGTACTGATGACATCTAGTTCTTTTAATAATGTATCGAATGCTTTTGGTTTAATATCTATATATTGTTCAAATTTATTTACGATTAAATAAGAATCAAAATCTTCAAATATTGGTATATTTAAAATCGGATAATCGTTTTCATTATTATAATCAGTATTATTATCAAATTCCTCTTTATTTGTAAATTTATCGTTATCATAGTCTTCATTATGATCTAGAACTTCAATGATTCTAGTAACTTCTGCCCTATTTCCTACTCTATCGATTGTTTCATAAGTAATAAAGTTAGTCCCAATGATGGAAGTATCAATTTCTGAATTTGTACTAATAACATCTAATTCTTTAGCTATTGTATCATATGCTTTTGGCTTAATATCTATGTAATTATCGTATTGGAGTAACAGTATTTTTTGATCAAATTTTCCAAATTCAGGTTGCATTAAAAATGGATAATCTTCTTCGTTGTTGAAATCTGTGTTATTATCCACTTCTTCTTTATTTGTAAATTTATCATTATCTTCATCATCTTTTGGTAACAAAACTTCAATAAATCTCTCGTTACTCGCAATTCCTGCACTGTTTTTAGCAAAATAAGTAATTGTATGAATCTTGTTGCCTTCAAGAATAGTAGTATCTGTTATTGTTGCAGATAAATTGTTATTGGTATTATTTGCTACAGTAACACCTTTATAAACATCATATTTTGTTCCTTCTAAAATTTTTAAACTTTTAGGATTAACATAAATAATTGGTTTACGAATTTTTTTCTTTACTACTGTTGGTTTTTGAATAACATCAGGAACTTGAACTTTTCTAATTTGTTCTTCCATATTTTCAGTAATATCAATTTTAGTTTCTTCGACTTCTTCACTGATATCACTTTTATAATTTTTTTCAATTATAATTGGATTAATGACTTTGAAAGAAAACAAACTTGCAAACAAAATAAAGATGATTACGATAATTCTTTTTTTATTCATTAATATTTCCTCCTAGGTGTTTAATATATTAATTACTACAATTATCATTTTATTACATTTTATCGATTGTTTCAATTGCTAATACATCTAATATTTTTTCACATGTATTATGTACTAAATTAGATAAAGCAATATAAGAATTTTTAGTTTGTTCATTTGGTTCATTCAATATATTGTTGTTGCTATAAAATTTATTATATAAACTACATAAATCATATATATATTCTGTTAAATAATTTAATGTTGCCTCTTCATAAGCTCTTTTTAATGACTTTGGTAATTCTATTAGTTTAACTAAAATATTTCTAACATCATTATTCGTAATTTCTTCTATTTTGTTTGAATTATATTCTTGTATTTTATTTAATAGAGATTTTATTCTCACGATTGTATATAGAATATAAGGTCCTGTCTTTCCTTCTAAAGAACTAAATTTAACTGGATCAAAAATATAATCAGTTTTTCTAAAAGGTAGTAAATCCGTATATTTTAAAGTTGCTATTGTTAAAGAGTTAGCAATCTTCTCCCTCTCTTCAGAAATTATTTCAGGCTTAATTTTCTTTTCTATTTCGCTTTTTATCATTTCAATTAAAGTATCTAGTTCCATTACTCCACCATCTCTAGTTTTAAATGGTTTACCATCATTACCATTAATTGTTCCAAATCCGTAATGATATAATTTTGTAGTTTTAGGAACTAATCCAGATTTATAACTTCCTCTAAATACTTGTTCAAAGTGTAATGCTTGTCTTTGATCGACAACATACCATATTTCATCTGGATTAAATCTTTGAATACGAGAATATAGGGTTCCTAATTCACGAGTTTCATATTTTGTTGCCCCATCCTTTTTAATTACCATTAAAGGTGGTAATTCTTTTGTATCAGTATCCTCTTTAATATCCATTACTAAAGCACCTTCTGATTCATACAAATAGGGATCCATTATTTCAATTACTTTTGGTATATACTCAAAAGCATCCATTTCACCTTCCCACAATTCAAAGTGACAATTTAATTTGTTGTATACTTCTTTAATGTTTTTTGAAGATATCGCCACAATTTGTTTCCAAAGTTCACCATAAGCATGGTGTCCTTCGTCGATTTTAGCAGTTATATCTCTTACTAATTCCATTCTTTCTGGATCTTCTTTTGCCAAAGTAGATGAAAGTGGATATATTCTTGCTAAATCATCGTTCGTTAAATTTATTTTTGGATATTCTCCTTTAAAATTTTCATCAAAAAACTCTAAATCTGGTTGTTCAACCATTAATTGAGAAATAATCATTCCTGCTTGTCTTCCTAAATCACCTAGATGAACATCTCCAATTACATTGTTTTTATAAAGTTTTGCTAATCTTTTTAAAGCTTCACCAATATTTGCAGATCTCATATGTCCAACATGTAATGCCTTAGCAGCATTAGCTCCACCATAATCAATAATTATTGTTTTAGGTTCTTCTAAATCGACAAACATGTCAAAATTATTGATTGCTTGATTTAAATGATTGGCAATTACTTTGTCATTAAAAGTTAAATTAATAAATCCTGGACCAGCAATATTTACATTAGTAAATCTATCATCTAAAGATTCTACTATTTTATTAGCAATTTCTCTAGGATTTGTTTTATTTTGTTTTGCTAATGACATTGCTAAATTAATTTGAAATTGTCCAAGTTCAGGTACTGAAGATGTCTCTAATTTAACTTCATCTATCTCATACCCTATTTTATTGACTACTTCTTTTAAATAAATTTCTGTTTCTTTGATTAAACTCATGTTTTCACTCCTTTAAATAAAAAAATTCTATAAAATAAGGACGATTTATCGCGGTACCACCTTATTTCATAGAATATCTATGCACTTTAATCTTTAACGCAGATATACGTTTTAACTCCAAGACGCGTTCATAAAATTTCACTATTAGTTTACACCATCCACTAACTCTCTTTTAATCTCAATTTTATTACTATTTCTTTTCTTCGTTCTTTATAAATATTATCATTTTCATAAATAGATGTCAATAGTTTAATTAGTACTGATTAAGTTATTATTTATTAATTCATTATATATATATTCAGAAGTTTCTTGAATAAATCTTTCTATTTCTTCCATATTTAGTAAATATAGTTGCTGATGTGTCGAATTTTTAATTATTATTCCCATTTGATCTACTAATATGTCTAATTTATTAATTGGTATTTCATCAAACTTAATAGTTGGATAGATAATCTCTTCATAAAAAAGCGATAAATCTAGATTATAATGATCAATTAAATCAATGTTTAAATTTGTATAATCGTTATATATTAAATTATTAATAAATTTAGAATCTAATTTTACAGTATCACCATTTGTTAGTTTTACGTTGTTATTTTGAACAAAATTATTAATAAAATCTTTAAACCAAAGTTTATCTGTATATAAATGAATTAAGTATCCCATTAAAAAACTGTCAGTTAAAAAACCTTTGTATTTTTTTAGAAATTTTTCAATATTAGGAATATTTTTAGTATTTAAAAAATGAGATTCTTGTTTATTTTTACCAATAAGTTTACTTATATCAGGTGCTATTGTACCTAAATATAAATCTTTTTCATTATATTTTATTTTATTATTAACTTCTTTTGCAACACATATATGTATTATTGTAGATGCCATAAATATCACCAGGTCAATTATATCAAAAATTGATAATTTTGTCTAAAAAAGAGACATAATGTCTCTTAGTTTTCAGATTCTTCTAACATATTTGTTATAAATATTCCATATCCCTTGGTAGGATTATCAACAATAACGTGTGTAACTGCGCCTATTATGTTATTACCTTGAATAATAGGACTACCACTCATTCCTTGAATTATACCACCAGTTTTTTCCAATAATTTTTTATCGGTTATTTCAAAAACAAGATTTTTAGTACTTCCAAGTTTTGATATATTAATAATATTAATATCGTATTCATCGACATCGGTTCCATTTAATACTGTCAATATTTTTGCTTTTCCTTTTTTTATTTCAGAAGAATTAGCAACTTTATATAGCTTTGATGTATCAAAAGGTACAGTATATTCTCCAAAAATACCTTTATTAGTATTTTCGTTAACTATTCCATTTATTTGATTTGAGTAGTATCTGGCATTTTTTTCGCCAGGCACTCCATTAGTACTTCGTACTAAACCAATAACTTCGGAATTAAATATTTTTCCCTCATTAGTTTCTAATATTTTTCCGGTATTCTTTTCAACTATTTCATGTCCTAAAGCTCCAAATAATTTCGTATTTGGATCAATGTACGTTAGTGTTCCGATACCAGTTATACTGTCCTTAACATACAATCCTGTTTTATAAGTGTTTTTAACTTTTTGCAATTTAAGATTAGTATATTTAGATATATCATTTCTAATATAACCTATTTTGATATTATCATTTGTAACAGTATTAATTTTTTTAACTAAATCATCGACTGTGCTAATGGGATCACCGTTGATAGTTTTGATAATATCGCCTACTCTTATTTCGGATTTTAAGGCAATATCATTGTCTTCTACTTTGTAAGTACCAACGACTATAACACCTTTTGATTTAATTTCAATACCAATATTTTGACCACTAGCTATTATGTAGTCTGAATAAGCGAGAACATTATATGGAATAATAAATAGTAATAGAAGAATAACTGATAATGTTTTTTTAAAAAACATTGTTCTCATCTCCTTTTTTCACAGACTACAATATTAGTATGGTAAATATCTACTTTTTTATAATCAATTTTCTAATTTAAATTCTTCTAATTTTTCGTTTTCAGTTACTATTTTAGCAATCTTTTTTTCAACGTTTTTTAGCTCTTCATCACACTCTTTTATTAATGTCATAGCTTCTGTATATTTTTTTATTGCCGAATCTAAATCAACATCATCTTTTTCTAATTCTGATACATATTTTTCTAATTTTTTTATTTTTTCTTCAAATTTCATTTTATTTCTCCTTAACAATAGCTTTAAATTGACCATTAGATAGTTTAATTGTTACTAAATCATCTACATTTACTGATTCGGAATCTTTTATCAACTCATTATTTTTATATACAATGCTATATCCTTTTTGTAAAATATTTAAAGGATTTAATATTTGTAATTTAGAAACAATATTTGAAAATTCTGTTTTTCTTTTATCTAATTTATGTAAAATTAAACTACTTATTTTTTCATTTAGTTGATCAATAAATATTTTTTTATTCTCATATAAAATCATAGGATTTTTTAATATAAAAGAATTTTTTAAAGAATCAATTATCAATCTATTATAGTTTAATTTTTTGTTTACACTTTCATATAATCTTATTTTTAATTGATTATTATATTTAATTATATCAATTATATTAGGAACTGCTAATTCTGCGGCTGCTGTTGGAGTTGCTGCTCTTCTATCGGCTACAAAATCAGCAATTGTAAAGTCAATTTCATGCCCAACGGCACTTATAATTGGAACATCTGATTTAAATATCGCTCTTGCTACTATTTCTTCATTAAATGCCCATAAATCTTCAATAGATCCGCCACCACGACCTATGATAAGTAAATCTAAATTATAATTTTGAGCTTTTTCAATATTTTCAGCTATATTTTTTGCAGATCCGTCACCTTGAACTAAACTTGGAAAAATTATAACTTCTGTTAATGGAAATCTTCTTTTTATAGTTGTCAATATATCTTTTATTGCTGCTCCTGTCGGTGCTGTAACAACTCCAATACGTTCGGGTATTGCTGGAATTTCTTTTTTATATTTATAATCAAACAAACCTTCTTCTTCTAATTGTTTTTTTAATTTTTCAAAAGCAATATATAAATTACCAACACCATCTTCTAACATTTCTTCAACATATATTTGATAATTTCCGGTTTGTTCATATATACTTATTCTCCCCATTACTAAAACTTTTGTTCCATCAACAGGATTAAAAAGCAAATTTTTAGCATTATTATTAAACATAATAGCATTTATTTTACTTGTTTCATCTTTAATAGAAAAATATAGGTGACCTGAAGAATGGAATTTACAATTCGACAATTCACCTTTTATATATATTTGTTTTAAATTTTCATCATTGTCAAATTTACTTTTTAAATATTTAGTAACGATACCTACTGTTAAATATTTATCTTCCATTTTATCACCTACTTATTATGATATACTTTGTCTAATACACTATTGATCATCTTTCGAACATGGTCATCTGAATATTCTTTAGCAAGTTCAATTGCTTCATTGATTGCTACAACATCTGGAGTATCTGTATATAATAATTCATATAATCCAATTCTTAAAATAGCTTGATCTGTATTACCTAACCTTGAAATTGTCCAACCTTCTAGATATTTATTAGCTTGTTCATCTAACTTCTCTTTATAGGTTATTACTCCGTAAACAATTTCTTTAACAAATTCATTATCTATTTCTATTACATTTTTTATTAAATTATCTAATTCAAAATCTATTTTATTTTGAGAATAAATATTTATTTGATATAAAATTGTCATTATTTTTCGTCTTAATTCACTTCTATTTATTGCCATATTAAATCCTTTCTAATTGTCACAATATTTTTCGCCTTTTCCTCGATATAACATAACAATAGTCCATATTGATATATATAGATATAAAACCGAAAATAAAACCCATCCAATAACTGGTAATATTAATAATAAAATCCATATTGTTGGTGATAAGTATATTTCTTTACCTGGTACTTCTAATTTAGCAGCCGTCAAACAAGTAATTTGTATAAGGAAGACAAACGCCATTATGAAAGCAGGAAATATTAGACATAAGAATGCAATTAGCCAATTTTTACAATTAGCATACCATGCATTTTTATCAAAAACATCCAACAATGCTCCTAATATTATTGTCGAACCTCCACTTGAAAATAAAAATAACATCAACCAAATCCACCAATTTTCTTTTTTTAATATATTCATAATTCCTCCTATTTTAACTTTTCTTTTAAATTATATAAAATATTTAAAGCATCAATCGGTGTTATTTCTAAAGGATTAATAGCTTTTATTTCTTTTTCAATTTCTGATTCTTTATCTTCATTTATTTCAAAGTCAAAATCCTGTTGAATTTTTACTGTTCTTTTTTTCTCTTTATTTTCATAAATTTTTAAGATTTGATCAGCTCTTTGAATTACTTTTTCTGGTAATTTTGCTATTTTTGCAACATATATACCATAACTTTTGTCGACACTTCCATCTTTTATTTTATGAAGGAAAGTAACATTACCATTTTTTTCATATGCACTGACATGAATATTTTTTAATGTATCAATATTTTGTTCTAAGTCAGTAAGTTCATGATAATGTGTTGAAAAGAAAGTTTTAGCTTTTATGTTTTGGGCAATATATTCAATTATTGCTTGGGCTAAAGCCATACCATCAAATGTAGCTGTTCCCCTACCCAACTCATCAAATAATATCAAACTATTTTCAGTAGCATTAGAAATTGCATAATTTGCTTCTGTCATTTCGACCATAAAAGTTGATTCACCACTAACTAAGTCATCACTAGCCCCAATTCTTGTAAAAATTTTATCAAAAATAGGTAAACTTGCCTCTTTAGCAGGAACAAAACATCCTATTTGAGCCATTATAACTGTAATTGCCATTTGACGCATATATGTCGATTTACCTGCCATATTAGGGCCTGTTATTAGTAATACACATGTTTTTTCATCCATTATAATATCATTTGGAACATATTCTTGAACCATGACTTTTTCTACTACAGGATGCCTGTTTTCAACAATGTTTATTTCTTTTTTAGCAGTTAATAGTGGTCTTATATAATTGTTATTTTCAGTTATAGTTGCGAATGATTGCAAAACGTCAATTTCACTGATAATTTTAGCAATTTCTTGTAATTTCGGAATGTATTCTTTTATTTTATCTTTTATTTCATTGAATAAATTATACTCTAATTCGATAATTTTTTCTTCAGCATTTAAAATTAAAGCTTCTTTTTCTTTTAAAATCGGACTTATGTATCTTTCACAATTACTTAAAGTTTGTTTGCGATCATAACCATATTCTTCTTTTACTAAATGTATTTGACCTTTTGAAACTTCAATGTAATAACCGAATACTTTATTGTAACCAACTTTTAAAGTTTTAATTCCAGTTTTTTCTTTTTCATCATTTTCAAATTTTGCAATAAAATCTTTGCCACCTTTTCTTAAACTTTTTAATTCATCTAGTTCAAGATTATAGGTTTCTTTGATTAAATATCCTTCTTTAATTGATATAGGAGGATTTTCATAAATACTTTTTTCTAATAAATTATATAAATTATCTAATGGTTTAAAGTTTTTATAAAAATTAATTTTATCAAGTATTTCACTTATTTGAGGCAAAAATTTTAACGAATTTTTTAGTTGTAATAAATCCCTAGCATTAGCGTTTCCGAATGCTATTCTACCGCTTAATCGCTCTAAATCATAAACTTCATATAAATAATTTTGTAAATCACCTTTTAAAATAAATTCTTTTAATAAGGTTTCAACTACATCGTATCTATCATTGATTATTTTTTTATCAATTAATGGATTTTCAATCCAGTTTTTTAACATTCTAGAACCCATTGCTGTCTTAGTTTTGTCTAGTAACCACAATAGAGAATTTGTTCTTTCTTTTAATCTCATTGTCTCTATTAATTCAAGATTTCTCTTAGTATGTATATCCATCTTTAAATATTTATTTTCTTCTTTAACAATTGCTTTTTGTAAATGGCTTAAATTTCTTTTTTGAGTATTATTGATATACGTTAATAAATATTTTATCGATTCGATATGTCTGATATCTTTTATATCTTCATAAATGTAGTTATATTGATCTAAACTATTTATTTCATCAGTTACTGTTAAGGTTAAATTAAATTGATTTTTTAAAATAGAATATATACCTTTATTAACTTTATTAGTCAATATTACTTCTTTTATTCCAATATTTATTATTTCACTGATTAATTTAGTGTCACTATATTCAA
This sequence comes from Bacilli bacterium, assembly GCA_028684255.1. Classification (GTDB taxonomy): domain Bacteria; phylum Bacillota_I; class Bacilli_A; order RF39; family UBA660; genus CAKOQQ01. The sequence continues at coordinate 10,143 of JAQUGJ010000010.1, forward strand.
TTAAAGTAGTATAGATTACCCCTGTGCTGATATCTGTGTAAGTTAAAGCATAAGCATGGTTTAAATCCATAACACTACCAATAAAATTAAAATCATTTTCTTTTAATGAATCATTATTTATAATTGTTCCAACACTGATGATTTGTACTAAATCTCTTTTTACAATGCCTACAGCATCTTTAGCGTCCTCTAATTGTTCACATATTCCTACTTTATATCCTTTAGATATCAATTTATCTAAATATATATTAGCAGCGTGATGCGGAACACCACACATTGGTATTCTTTCTTCTAACCCTGCACTTTTACCAGTTAATGTAAGTTCTAATTCGCGTGAAGCTGTGATTGCATCTTCAAAAAACATTTCATAAAAATCACCCAAACGAAAAAAGATAATAATGTCTGGATTATTATTTTTAATTTCGATATATTGACGCATCATAGGGGTTACTTTATTAATGTCTACTTCACCAATCTTCACAATCTCACCTGTTTTCATTTTATCATATTTAAAGATTATAGTCCATAATTTTCAAGATATTTTATAGCGTCATCAATAGTTTTAACTGAAACAATTTCAATATCTAATTTGCTCTCTTTTTTAACTTTTAAAGCTTCTTCATAGTTTTCACCATATGGCACAAAAAAGATATCCGCTTTTTTATTTTCTGCTCCTTTTAATTTATATTTCACTCCACTAATTTCTCCAACATTGCCCTCTTCATCGATGGTACCAGTTCCCGAAATCTTTAAACCATTAGTTAAATCATCCGGAATTAACACATCATATAGCATTAAGGCTACCATAAAACCGCCAGAGGATCCATAAGAATTTGAATCATATTTTATATCTAAATTAACATCCGTTTTTAATTTTTTGAAATCTAAACATACTATTCCAATATATATTTTGCCATCTTCTTCTATTAATTTAGCAGTTCTAGTATAATCTTTATTATCATTTTTTACTTTTATTTTAACAGTATTGTTATGTTGATAATTTTGTAAAACATTAAACAAATCTTTAGTTGTTTCTACTTCTGTTTGTTCTACCGAAATTATCTCATCTCCTACTTCTAAATTATTTTCATAATTTTCAAGTAAAAATGAAACTACTAATCGATTATCTATTACTTCATAATCTGTATTAGAGCGATCAAACGCAACTATTTTAGAAGTAATTCTAGAAGCATTTAACATATCCTTTTCTAGTTTATTTTCTTTCTCTGGATCAGCATTTTTATATAACTCTTCTTTTTTATAAATATCCCAATCTTTGTTTAATTTAGCAATTAAATAAGTCATTATAGTTGCTTTCATTTCAGATACATATGCCATATTGTATGTACCTTCCATTTTATATTCAAGATCAGTATCAATTAACTCTTCTATATTTATTACTCCTTTTGGTTTCTCAATATAATATGGAATAGGAATTAAAAGCGCAATATAGAAGAACACAAATCCTATATATAAGAAATCTAATTTGTTAATTTTTTTTGTTTTTTTAGAATATGTTTTAATAATATCAATCCTTTCTAAAGAGGTGTTAATTGAAAAGTATTTTAAAGAATTTATTGTTTATTTTTTTATTATTATTTATTATAACACAAATACTGATAGAATCTGAAAGTATAATGACATGTGTATCTTTTGCGTTTGACATATGGTTAAACAATATATTTCCTTCATTATTTCCTTTCTTTATTATATCAGAATTATTAATAAATTATGGATTTGTTGAACTAATTGGTGAAATTTTTAAACCGATTATGGTTCTTTTATTTAAAACTAGCAAAAATTCTGCTTTTGTTTTTATTATGAGTATGCTTTCAGGCACACCTTCTTCTGCTAAAAATATAAGAGAATTATATTTAAATAATATGCTAGATGAAAAGGAATCTTCTAAATTACTGATGTTTTGTAATTTTTCGAATCCTCTTTTTATACTAGGACCGGTTTCTATTATTTTTTTACAAAATAAAGATGTTGGTATCCTAATATTAATTATACATTATTTGTCAAATTTTATTATTGGAATAATCTTTAGAAATTATAATCCAGTAAACGAAAGAGATATTAAAATAAATTTAAAAACAGCCCTTTTAAATATGCATAAAAAAAGAATTAGCAATAAATTAAATTTTGGCAAAATAGTTACTAATTCTTTAATAAACAGTATGAGTATTCTTTTATTAATTTTAGGAGTAATAACTTTATTTTCAATTATTACTACAATAATAGATAAAAACATCAATTTAAATAATTATTATCAAAGTGTATTAAATGGAGTTTTTGAAATGACACAAGGTTTAAGATATATTGGTCTTTTAGATATCCCTTTAAAAATTAAATCTACTTTATCTGTAATGATAATATCCTTTGGTGGATTTAGTGTTCATATGCAGGTAATTAGTATTTTAAGTGATACTAAAATTAAATATATTCCTTTTTTAACAGCTCGAATAATTCATTCTATTATATCGGGATTAATATTGTATTTTACTTTCGATTTTTGGATTAGCCTACTATAGAAATTAGACTTATTCTTGCATATCCATCGCCGGAATTTCCATTAGAATTGTTACCATCTGGTAATGTAAAGTTTTCAATTCCGCTTTTTGAAGTACAACTTGCAATATATCCACAGTAGCCAGAACCACCAGCACCACCACCAAAACGAACGCCACCGCCGCCGCCGTAGTAACCTCCCCCACCAGCACCACCACCGTATGTGGAATTATATGTCCCACCATTACCACCAGCACCTAGAGTTCCTGGTGTTGGATTTGAAGTTATACTAGTGTCATATGTTGCTGGAGCCCCACCAAATTCACTAGTTCCTGGACTTCCATTATAACTTGCATATCCTAAATAAGTTGGACTACCACCGATTAAACCACCACCAGAACCACCGGCTCCTTGGTAACTAGAATCATTTCTACTACCAGAACCACCGCCACCACCAGCTATAATCATTCTTCCACTTAAACTTAAACTTGTTCTAATATCAGTCGAACCACCACCAGAACCACCCGAACTAATAGTTCCGGCTCCACTGGTACCTCCACCGTTATATCCACCAACTATACTCCCTGTAGCGGTATAACTACCTTTGCCACCTACTTCAACGTATAGTATTTCGCCTTTTACAAAGTAATATGTACCAGATGTATAACCACCTTTGCCACCACGGTCATTACTTAAATTAGCACTACCACCTTCAGCACCCCAAACGTCTAATTGATATTGTCCTGATACTGGAATACTAAAAGATTGAGTATTTCCTTTATATTCAAAATTATAAAAAGAATTCAATAATTGAACATTTCTAGTTCTTCGATCTACTACTATTCCCCCACTATCATAAATTGTATAAGTTAAGGTATAGATTGTATTTGGAGTATTTCCGACCGAACCTGTAACAACAACACTAGGATCATTATAAGTAATTTCTCCACCTTGTTCTAAAACATAATAACCAGGATCTTCAAACTCAATATTTGTGAATGTTATCATATCTGCTGAACCGGTTAAATATATTTTTTTTTCTGAATCTAAATTATCTATGATATCTAACGAGGAAACGGAAGTTGTCTTATTATTGTATTGATATATCATATTGATACCAAAATCCTCTTCTGGCAATAAAGGATGATAAATTGGTATTTTTATTTTCAACAACGAATTATTCATAGTAGAATCTACATCTAAAATAGTTTCAGTTGTTAAATTAATGTTACCAAAATAACTACCATCGATTAATTTAGTACTAAAGTCATCATATTTTATTGTTTTCTCATCACGATCATAATCAAAGGTTTTATTAGAACCATCTTCAAATATAAAAGTAACTGAATCATCTGAATTTTTATATATGACAACAATATCTTGACCAAATAGTTTTTCATAGAATGTTTCTACAATAACCGATTGTTTAGTTAAAAGTTTAGTCTTAACAAGCGCTGACACATAAAGTTCTTTAACGACAATTATTATTTGAAATAATAATATGACTACTACTGAAAGTAATACAAATCCAAGTGCGAATTCTATTATAGTAAATCCTTTTTTATTCATAATAAACTCCTTTATTTTGATAATAATATCGTTGCAAAAGTATTATCTTTAAATTGAATTAATAGACGATATTCTCCGGTATCATCAAATACTATTCTATTGATAAATTTTTTAAATTTATCGTTTACACCATAATTAATATTATCAACATTTTCATATGTAAAAAGCAATTTTACGATATTTGAATTAATTACTAATGAAGAACAGTAATCTTCATTGTCAAAATAAGTTGTTTGACAATTAGTAATATCAAGAAAATCATGACTGCTTATTTCACTAACAAGTGTTTCATAGCCATCTTCTAATATATAATTTTTAACATTATATGCCGCATATAATCCATTTGTAGTATTATAACTAAAACTTTCTATATAGTTATTCGTGATTGTCGAATACTGTATATATATAAATAACAAAGCAGAAACGATGATTGTTGTCGCTACAAGTGTTTCAACTAACATAAATCCTCTATTACTTTTTTTCATAAAAATCTCCTTTTATGTTGTTTTTATTATAAATATATTATATAATATAAACAGGATAAATGCTAGTCCTAAATTAAAAAGGGGATTGAATTATGATAAAAACATTTGATTTTGAGAAGATGCCAATTGTAGAGGTTGTAAATGAGATTCTACTTGATTCCGCTAAAAGAGGCGCGAGTGATATTCACTTTGATCCTCATCCTGAATTTATGCGAATTAGAATTAGAATTGATGGTGAATTAAAAAATTACGCCGATATACCAAATACAATAAAGAAAAACTTAATAACTCGTATCAAAATTATTGCAGGTATGAACATTACCGAGACTCGTCTTCCTCAAGATGGTGCTATAAAAGCTAAATTACAAAATGCAGATTTAGACATGCGTGTTTCTAGTATCCCAACGAGAAATGGCGAGAAAATCGTTATTCGTATTTTAGACTATTCAATGAGTTTAAGCGGTATCGAATCATTAGGATTTAGTGATAACAATTTTAAAAAAGTAGTAGATATGATGAGAGTCCCAAACGGAATTATTCTAATTACAGGTGCTACTGGTTCTGGTAAATCAACAACTGTTTATTCTATGTTACAAAAATTAAATCGTGAAGAAACGAATTTAGTTACTGTAGAAGATCCGATAGAAATGGACATTGAAGGTATTTCACAAATTCAGACTAATAGTGATATTGGTTTAAATTTTGCAACTGCCCTACGTTCTATTTTGCGTCAAGACCCCGATATAATAATGATTGGGGAAATTCGTGATACTGAAACAGCTAAAATAGCAGTTCGTGCTTCTATTACTGGACACTTAGTATTATCGACATTGCACACCAACAACTCACTTAATACTATTGAACGTCTATTAGATATGGAAGTTGAACGTTACTTACTTGCTAGTGCACTTGAAGGAATTATTTCACAAAAGTTAGCAAGAAGATTATGTACAGCTTGTCGTTCTCTAAGAAAAACAAACGAATATGAAAAAAAATTATTTAGAGATGTATTAAATAAAGAAATAAACGAAGTATATACTGCTGAAGGATGTGAAATCTGTGGCAATGGATATAAAGGCCGTATGGCAATTCATGAAGTTTTAAGAATTAATCAAGAAATCAGAGATGCTATAAGTGAAAATGTTAAAAGAGAAGAACTACGTACATTAGTTTATAAATCCGATGTAACTACTCTACTTCACGACGGTTTAGAAAAAGTTGTAGAAGGATATACAACATTTGAAGAATTATTAAAACTTATTGAATTAGACGATGATGATAATTCTAGTGGTATTCTAGATTTAAAAACTGCTATTGAACAAGATAATATTGCTAAAGAAAATATGGAAATTAAAAATAACGGAGAACAATCTACACAAAATAGTAACACTACTATTGAACAACCTATTGTAGTTCCTGTTGAACCTATTGAAAATAATAATCCAATGATGATACCAGGCAACTAAGATTAAGTAAATAAAAAACAAGAAATATTTCTTGTTTTTTATATAATCATTTTTATAATTGCTGTTATATCAATATGTAATAATAAAACTAGGATTGCGGCTACATTTAAAAATGGTCCAAAAGGAATGTGATGTTCTTTTTTTGTGACTAAAATTAAAGATGCTACTGGTAAGGCAATAAATGATGCTATAAAAATACAAATAATTGCCATTTCCCATCCTAACATAAATCCAAAGAAGAACATTAATTTAATATCTCCACCACCCATTGATTCTTTTTTAAATAGAAAATCACCAACCATTTTAATTAAAAACATAATTATAAAAGCTATAATTCCATTAAAAATAGAATCAAATAGATATGATAAATCATATATAAAAATAGTTTCTATTATTAATAATATAAGGGTTGTTATTAATACCTCATCAGAAATTATCATATACCCAATATCACTAACAAAAATGATCAATAACATTGAGATAAAAGTAATAACTATAATTAATTCTGGTGTAAGACCAAAAGATAAATACGATAAAAGAAAAACTATTCCACAAATTATCTCATATAATGGATATACTAAAGACAATTTACAGGCACATTTTCGACATTTACCACCTTGTAATATAAAAGATAAAATAGGAATTAACTCTAAAGGAGTTAAACGA
>JAQUGJ010000096.1:0-3944 GCA_028684255.1 Bacilli bacterium
TATTAAATACCTTTTTTAATAATTTATAATTTTTTAAATAATAGATACCTATAGCTGCTTTATCAGTTTCCATAGGATCTTTCGATTTATCAATAAAATAAGTAATTTCTTTATCTTTATTGTATTCTACCATACAATATCTATCTTTTTCTTCACTTACTTTACTTACTCCTAACCAACTTTTATCTAATTCAGTTGGTATCTCACATATTGTATCACCTAGTAACAACATTACTGGTTTGTCTAGATCATTTTCTATCATCTTAAATGCCGCTGCTGGACCTTCAAAATTATCTTGAACTAAATATTTTATATTTAGATTTAATAATTCAAAAGAATGATTCATAAAGGATTCTATTAAGCTCTTATTTTCTAAATTAACTACAAAAGTTATATCTTTTAATCCTTCTCTTATCATCGGATTTAACATATTAAATATTTCTGGTTTTTGATTAACGCTTAATAAACATTTAGGAAAACCAAATGTTAAAGGATATAATCTAGATGCTTTACCCGCTGTTAAAATAACTAACTTAATATCAGAATATTTCATCTTTTTACTCCTAATCTTTTTACAAACGCTCTACTAATTTCATTATCTACGCCTATACCAGGATACTCAGCATAATTATGAAAATCTGTTCCACTAGTACTTAATAAGTTGTATTTTTGCGCTAAATATTCAAAAAATTCATATTCTTCTTCAGTTGTCTTTGATGTATTTTTTGTTTCTATTCCTGCTAAACCTATTTTTTTTAACCCAACAACAACTCTTTCTAGTTCTTCTTTTGATAAATTCAATGTAGATGGATGCGCTAATACAGCAACTCCTCCACTTGAGTTTATTACTTCAAGTACTTCATTTAATTTTAAAGAAAGTTTTTTTTCATATGTTGGTGATTTTTTACTAGTGAACAATGCTCCAGATTCTATATAATCTTTAGCATGGCCTTGTAAAACCATCCAATCAATAATAATTCTTTTACTTAAGTATTTCATATTAAAATAATCAAGTATTTCTTTTTTTGTATATAAAATATTATAATGTTTATAAATATTTAATAATATCTTTTGACAAATTAAATCATTTTTTATAACCATTCTTTGTAATTGTTCATTAATTTTTGTTTTGTCTTTTATGTCATATCCTAAAATATGCATATATTTTTGATCAAAGACATCAAATTCAATCCCCTCTATTAAATTGACTCTTTGAATAGTTCCAAATTTTTTATTGTATTCTTCATTTATATTTTCTACACTTTTTTCTTCTAAATAATTATGATCTGTAAAACTAACAAAATCTAACCCTAAATCATTAGCTCTTTTTAATAAAGAAAGTTTATCTTCTTTCCCGTCAGAGCATGTAGTATGAATATGTAAATCATATTTCATTTGTCTAACCTACTTTTTATTGTAATTTCTTTTAATTCTTCTAGGTTATATTTTATTAGTTCATCAGGTCTAATAGTACGATCATCTACATAAAAGCCGTCTTTACCTGGCCAAGGTTTTCCACATATAATTTCATCATATGGAATATCCCATTTTGCTAACCAATTTTCTATTATTGGTTTAGTATACATAAGTATCTTTTCTATATCCCCGTCATATGTACGCATGTTTCTTGCAGTAAAAAGAACTATTCTAAATCCTTCTTTCTTTAACAAACGTATTTTTTCTACCATTTCAGGATAAGGAATTAAGTCCTCATATTTTTCATTAGGTAGCTTTATAGGACATATAGTACCGTCAATATCAAAAATAAAACTATTCACATTACCCCCCCTTTTTTATAGGCAGACTCTCCTACTTAGGGAATATTTTAGGCAGACTCTCCTAATTAGGGCATATAATAGCATAAAATCTTGAAAAACACAAATCGGAACTAATAAAAAAATATTCTTTATTAATCTTCAATACAAGTTTCAAATTTTATAGTATCATCCATATTTAACAATTGATTAACTACATAATCAGGTTTGATTAAAGATGTAGATAAATCACTTATTTTTATCCACTTATATATTACATTTTTACCTACTTCTACACCATCAAATTCTTCTTCTATATTATTGTACTTTGTATCTATGAATTTCACTTTATGAGTAAATATATATTGATGTATTGGTTCTCCGTTCCATTTAAAGAAATTTTCAGTTACTGATATTAAATTTTGTACTTCGAAATCCGTTATATTTAATTCTTCTTCTAATTCAATTCTAACTGTATCGCTAGTTTTTTCATTTACACCTATTTTCCCACCTGGCAATGCCCAATAACGATCGCCCTTTTTCTTTTGAAATAAAACCTTGTCTTCATTAATAACAACTGCACAAGCACGACAAGAAAAATTAACATCCGCAATTTTTACATTAATATCCGTTATTTTTCCCATAATTCACCTCATTTATAATTTTATCATTTTTTAATATACAAATCAATAATTGTTAAAGGATTATACAATATAATTTTAACAAAAATATTTAAAACCTTGCTAATTATATTAGCGAATATTAAAAAGACAATTTGATTTTTTAATTGTCTTTTTTTTATATTTATGTGTCCATAATCCAAAACAGTATCTTTTCTACCTATTTTTCAAAAGGCAAATCTTTTTTATCTATCTTTTCATATGTGTCTTTTTTGTAACCATTAGTTTTATTTTCTTTATCAATATATTCAATTAAAATTAATTTATTATCATTAATTGATACTTCAAATACTCCACCATATCCTTCATCAATATTTTCTTTCCAATCATTTCCTTTTAACTCATAATAATCATAATATAGTTTATTATTTTCTAATTTATAGTATTTTTCAGATACCCCAGAACTTTCAGTATCACTATAATATACATATTAAACTTAAAATTATCTTTTTCATAAATCACTCCTATTTATATTTATTGTTTTATAAATAATTTTTTCATTAGACACTTCTAAATAGATTATAGCACTTTAGAATTAGACATACAATCTATAACAATATTATTTTGTTAGCAACTTTATTAGAAAATGTTTCATCGTGCTCTACAAAAATCATTGTTGGTGAATATTTTAATATTAATTCTTCTATTTGAATCCTTGAAATAACATCTATATAATTTAAAGGTTCATCCCAAATATAAAGATCAGATTTTTCACATAGACTCGCAGCAATTAAAACTTTTTTCTTTTGACCTTCACTAAAATTTTCGATTTCCTTTTCAAATTGAACTCTTTCAAAACCTAGTTTTCTAAGAATAGATTTAAATAAACTCTCATCAATATTTTTACTATCTGCAAAACACGAGAGGGTTCCTTTTAAATTTGAAGTATCTTGTGATACATAAGATATTTTGAGGTCATTAGGTAAATATAAATTACCTTTATAATCAATGTTTTCACCTAATATTAATTTTATAATACTTGTTTTTCCACTACCGTTTTTACCCCTTAACTGAACTCTATCCCCATTTTCAATCACAAAATTTAAATTATCAAACAAAATATGATCACCATAGAAAATAGATAAACCAGATACCTCTATTAATTGGTTACTACGATACTTTAAAGGGCTTAATTTTAACTCTTCAATTGTTTCAATATTTTTTAATAGTTTAGACTTCTCTTCAATAGCTTTTTCTTTGCGATTTAAAGCTGTAATGGACCTTTTCATCATCTTTGCTGATTTATGTCCAATGTAACCTTTATCGACAAAATGATCATTCTTTCCACCATATTTAGTGGCCTCAACTTGATTAGACCAATTAGCAGTCTGTTTAGCGGATTTTTCTAACTTTGAAATACCTTTTTTTAATTTTTCATTTTCGTTTATTTCAAAATTGTCTTGATATTTCTTGTTTTCCCACCATGTAGAAAAATTTCCTTGTTGAATTTCAATATTATTACGATTAATAGATAAAACATGATCAATACAAGAATCAAGAAATTTTCTAT
>JAQUGJ010000097.1:0-3929 GCA_028684255.1 Bacilli bacterium
TAGAACATAAATATGATACACAAGGATCTGGTATACCAGACACACTTGCTATAGATGAATCAAACAATCCGGTAATTATTGAGTATAAACTTGAACAAGATTCAAATGTTCTCGTGCAAGGACTTTCTTATTTTAGTTGGCTTGAAAAAAATAGTAAACATTTTGAATTATTAGTACATGAAAAAATTAATAAAGATATTAAAGTAAACTGGGATAATCCAAGAATTATTTTAATCGCACGGGGGTTTGACAATAGAACTATATCAGCAGTGAAAGCAGTAGATAATGTAGAGCTTTATAAATATGTGCCATACAATCAAGATATTTTTTATTTAGAAAATATTTACAATCCTAATGGGGGTCAAATTTTAAAAGAAAAAAGAATTATTGAAAATACCGATAAGGTTTATGATATTAATTATCACATAGGTGATCTAAATAAAGAAATTCAAAAAATTTTTTATAATCTTCAAGAACAAGTTAAATTATTGCCAGGAGTGGAAGAAGTTATTAACCAGAAAAGTGGCATTACCTATAGAACAACTAAGAGTTTTTCAAGATTTGAATTTGGAAGAAGCTATATAAGAGTCTTGGTTAAAGATTATAAATATAATGATCTTAAAAATTTAGTTCGAGACATAACTTCTTTTAAGTGGGGCTATAAAGGAGAAATAAAAATAAATTCAATAAAAGAAACTAATGATGTTTTTGAATTAATTAAACAATCTTATGAATCAACTTTATAAAAATGATATTTGTTGTACGCCGTTTTTATTATTTATTTTAATCTTTTAATTTTTTAGTTATTTTTTTTAGTAAGTTGAATATTTGTTAAAAAGGAAGTAAAATTAAAGAAATGATATGAATAAAATTAAGGTAACAAAAAAAGAGGAAAAAGTAATTTACATTTATCATCATCCAGAAAGTAAAGAGCATCTAGGATGGTTAAAAATTGGTGATCAGACTGGTTTTAATTCGGGTCGTATTGCAGAGCAAAATGAAGGATATTGGGTATAAAATTTCTATTGAGTTTATTTTTTGCGATCCGACAGAAGCCTATAATCGTCATTTAAAATCAGTAAAAGAAAATAAAGAATATCAATCAGTTTATTTTACCGATGAGACTACTTTATCCTTTTTTTATAAAAAATTTGAATTAGGGGAAATGCCGTCTTTTAATTAGATAATAATACAATAAAAATATGGCTATAATTATTTCACAAGACGGTAAAAACGCACACAAAATAGATAGATCTGATTTCGAAAAAGAAGATTACTTACAAAACTATATCCACGAAAATCCAGAATCAATTCCTGTTTATGAAATAGAAGAAGATAAGAAACTTTTTGTGGTAGCAAGAGAATTTCCGACTGAATCTGGACCAATCGATGCATTAGCTATTGATAAAGATGGGGACATTTATGTGGTTGAGACTAAATTATATAAAAATCCTGACAAAAGAACTGTAGTTGCTCAGGCTCTTGATTATGGTGCCTCTCTCTGGAGACATAGCGATTATGGAGATTTTATAAAAAGAATAGATGATGTAATTAGTAGAAAATTTAAAATTAGCTTTGAAGATAAAATAAAAAGTTTTTTTAATATTGAAGATGAACAAGTTGAATTTGTATTTGAAACAATGAGAATAAATCTTCAACAAGGCAATATTAAATTTGTAATATTAATGGATTCTATAGATGAGAGATTAAAAGATTTAATTGTTTACGTTAACCAAAATAGTCAATTCGATATATATGCAGTTCAAATAGAATATTACAAATTTGAAAGTTATGAGATAATAATTCCTAAATTATTCGGTGTTGAGGTTAAAAAAAATGTAATAGTGGCTGGAAAAAGAACATCTATCCAAGATGAAGAATATTTCAATTTTTATAAAGAACTAATCGAAATGATGCCAGATAAAAACTATCGCCAACCGCAGCCAAGAGCATATTATCAAATTCCCACTGGAATTGGTGGAATACATTTTGAATGGTCGTTTCATAAGCTATCAAGAAGTTTTGGAGTTGAACTTCACTTTGAAAAGCCAAAGGGAGAAATAAATAAAGAATTAATTAGCAGAATTGAAGAAGGTTTAAAAGACAGACTAGAACAAACATTTGAAGAAGATAGCGTTGTATTTGAGAAAGATTGGGGAGAAAAATGGTCTAGAATATGTGTATTAAGAAAAAATATACTAATTAATGAAGAATTAAAGGTTTGGGCAGTTGAAAAAATGAAAATATTTATGGACATAATTCAACCTGAATTAGATAAAATAAAGTAAATGCTATCAAAAACCCAATTTTTATACTTTCTGCAATGTCCTAAATATCTTTGGCTCTGCAAGAATAAAAAGGAGCTATTAGAGGGAGAAGAAAATTTAGACTATAAACAGCTTCAAGGAGAAAGTGTTGAGTTTTGGGTATATAAAGAATTTAAGAACAGTGTTGATTGCAAAACAGAATCAAGTATCTTTGATGATATAGAAAATACTCAAGAAATCATAAAGTATGGGGGCAAGATATTGATTCAGCCAAGTTTTTTTGATGGAAGCATATTTTGCAGAAACGACCTGCTAATTTTTAACGAGGCATCTGATTACTGGGATTTAATCGAAATTAAATCTACAACCGAAGTAAAGGATTTACATATAATTGATGTTGCTTTTCAAAAACAATGCCTTGCTAATTGTGGATTAAAAATAGGGAACATATATATTTATTATGTAAATAATCAATATGTAAAAAATGGAGATATTAATCCTAGCGAACTAATAAAGAAAGAAGATATTACAGAACGAGTCAGTTCCATTGAAAAATTCATTAATGATAATATTGAAAAAGCTTTAGATTTTATTAAAAAAAATCAAGAAGAGCCAGAAGTTAAGATATTGAAACAATGTTCCGATCCTTATGAATGCGGCTTTACTAATTATTGCTGGAAAGATGTTCCCGAGCATTCTATCTATGATCTATCTTTAAAAGAAGATCATTTAATTGAGCTAGTAAATCAAGGCAAGATTAATGTTGAAGATGTTCCAGAAGGATATGTTACCCGCAAAAACAAACAAAATTACTATATTGCAAAAATACAAGATAAGATACTTATTAACGAAAAGAATATTAAAGAAGAGTTATCTAAACTTGCTTATCCATTATATTTTCTTGATTACGAAAGCTATTCTCCAGCCGTTCCCTTATTTGATGGTTTTCATCCTTATCAGCAGATGATTTTTCAATACTCTCTTCATGTTGTAAGAAGTCCCAAAGCCGAATTTGAACATTATGAATTTCTAGGAACTGAGTGGGAAAATCCTGTACCAGCACTATTAAAAAGCCTAACTAATAATATTGGAGAAATAGGAACGGTACTTGTATGGAACGAATCTTTTGAAAAAACCAGAAACAAAGAAATGGCAGGAATGTATCCAAAATTTAAAGATCAATTATTGTCTATTAACAATAGAGTCTATGATTTAGGAATACCTTTCAAAAATGGATATTATATTCATAAGAGCTTCAAAGGAAGCTGGTCTATTAAAGCAATTTTGCCTGTTATGATCCCTTGGCTATCTTATAAAGAATTGAATATCCAAAGAGGAGGGGACGCGTCTGCTTCTTATAGAAAACTTATAGAATTAAAGACCTTTGAAGAAAAAGAAAATCTAAAAAAAGATATGCTTCAATATTGCGGGCTAGATACCTTAGCAATGGTAGAAATATTTAAAAAATTAGAAGAAGTATAGATAAAATATATATTAGCGGAGTTTTCAAACTATCAGAATTATTATGACAAGTTATATATTTTAATTTTTACAAAATTATGCTATAGTTAATTTGTAAGCGAGTTCCTTAAATTATAAAAACTGTAGTCCGTGCAGCTAATTCGGACCATTTATATCTCCCTTAGGGGTAGGCAACTTGGG
>JAQUGJ010000098.1:0-3866 GCA_028684255.1 Bacilli bacterium
TTAAAAATGAAAAGAATCTTTAGGATTCTTTTTAATTTTAAAAAATGATATTAAAAGTAATCAAATATATTGTTTTTTTAAACTATTATTGAAAAAAAGTGAAAAATATTGTATACTTTAATCAGAGAGGTGATTTTATGAATGAAAATTTAGGAAGACTATATAATAAACTCGTTGAAATGATCTCTACCGGTCAATACAAATCTAAACAACAATTGATCGTAAGTCTTAATCTCATCAAGGAAGACAGTGAATTTTCTTCAAAATATGGAATAAATAGTTTAGACTTTGAAACGTGCATTCCTTTATTGCTAGATTTGTATGATAGAACTTCTAGTAAAGAGACACCTTCAGAAACAATTAAAAAAGAAGAACCTGTTAATAAACCCGAAGCTGTTAACGGACTAGATGTTAATAACTTAGGACAATATGAAACAGAATATCTACTTAAAAACGAAAAAGATAAACTTACACCTGGACAAATTAAATCATTAGAAGAAAGATTTGAAATGTTTAAAAACTCTGAAAAGGAATTAAAATTAGAACAAAATCCTAAAATAAAGTTATTAAAACCTAATTCAAATAATTTCAGAAAAACAGCTTTTATAGACTTGTTAATATTATCAATATTATCATTTGGTTTTAGTTTAGGGGTATTAGTATATATATTATATCAAGCAAGCATTTAAAAAAGACTTAAGTCTTTTTTATTTTGTATATATTATCATAGCCGAAAAACAATATATTTGATCTTCTGCAAACATAGCCATTGCCACTTGATATTTTATATCAATTAATTCAACATCATTTTCTTTAAAAAAAAGATTTATTTTGTTTTCTAAATCTTTTTCATCATTTTCATCAAATATTTTTACATTCATTTAATCACCATTTTCATTATATCAAACAATAATTAAATAATTTGTCGATTTACCAAGCTCGACCATTATAATATCCGCCATTACCTGGAAATCTCAAATAATATGCAGGATCTCTAAAACTTGCATAAAATCTTGAATCCCATAAATAATAGTCAGTTCCAACCCATCCTGTTAATATTCCAAAGTGAAGATGCGCTCCTGTACTACAGCCATCCCATGGAGTCAACCAAGAGACACCGCCTACAGTTCCAATGACATCTGTCTTTTTGACATACTGACCAGAAGATACTTTTATTTGATATAAATGTTGGTATACAGTAGTAAATTTTTTGCCATTTACATTGTGAGTTAAGAATACTCGATTTCCTCCACAAGAAGTTCTTCTTTCTATTGCTACAACATAACCGTTTGCAGCTGCATAAATGTTTGTTCCATAAGTTCCAGTTGCTAAGTCGATTCCTTCGTGTTGTAACCATCTTTTTCTAGTTGGATGATATCTCATTCCATATACACTAGTTACCCATGCTGATTGTAAAGGTCTCCAAAAACCAATATCTCTCATAGGGTTTATACAAGTTTCAACATCTTGATCTAAAGAACACCCTTGAGCTTCATAATTTGCTATTATAGCTCTTTGTGTTTTAATCGAACTTTCTAAGGTTCCATATGTTTCATAAAGTTGTTCGTTTTCTACACTTAATTTTGATAACTCACCAGATAATTGAACAGATTTGACATTTAAACTTTCCTCTTTTTTATTTAATTCAACCTTTTTATTTTCATTGTCTTTTATTAATTGATAATATTCATCAATTAATTTTTTATTATAATTTGATAATTGTTCTGCAACTGCCATTCGATAGATAAAATCAGTAAAATCTTTAGCTCCAAAAGTATACTCTAAATACGCTGATTCACCACTTGAAACTTGAATAAAATTTGCTATTTTTTTGATTTGTTCATTTCTTTTTTCAATATCTTTTCCTAACTGTTCGATTTCTTCATTTAACTTTACCATGGTATCTTGCATCTCAGTTATTGTAATTTGAATATTAGTAATATTAGCTTTTATTCTTGATTTTTCCTCGTTATTTAATTTTTCTTTATCTTTATTTGCCTTATACTCAGCTTCATATTGCGCTAATTCTTTTTTATACTCCCTTAAAGTTTTTCCTTTTACCTCATCTGAAGGTATAAAGAAATTAACAAATAGAAATGTTATTAAGAAAAATATATTTAAAAACTTTTTCATACTACACCTCAACTTTTTAGCTCTTTTTTTATTTTTTTATATTCAGGAGCATACTTATTAACAACAATCCAAAATTCTTTTGAATGATTAAAGTGAACAAAATGGCTTAATTCGTGAATCATAACATAATCTATTTTATTCAACTCTTCTCTTATTAAATTACTATTTATTGTTATTGTTTTAGTTTTTCTATTACATACTCCCCATCTTGTTTGCATTTTTCTAATCTTTAAATTTGGAAAAGGTATTTTTTCTTCAAATAGATTATAAACGACCTTTAATCTGTCTTCAAATATTTTTCTAGTCTCTTTTTCCATCCATTTTTTTAAAGTGCCAATATTTTTAACATATATAATATCACCTATTATTTTTAAATCAGTATCCATAAATACTATCTTATATTTTTTACCAAATAAATAAAAATCTGATTCCTTTTGATTCGAGTTGTTTATTTTTTTTATTCTTTTTAACAAATATTCATAATTTTTATCTAACAATTTCTTAATAATTATATTAGGCATTAAAAAATTAGTAGTGACATAGATTTTCTCATCATCTTTAACCCTTATATATGTGTTTTTAATATGCTTTCTGATTATTATAACTTCATATGTTTTATTTTCTAATTCATATTTCATTTAATACCAATAGCCGATATACATTTACATAAAGCTTTATGTAAATATTTAATAAAATCAGTTTTGAATATTTTATTACTTAAACTTTCAACATCTAAAATTATGCCATAACTTAAATACTTAAAAGTGTCTGTTCTACTAAGTGAGAAAGAACTTGTTTTTTCTAAATAATCTTTAAAGCATAACCACTTGTTGTATTCTATATTACTCTCTTTTGTTCTTTTGTTTAACATATTAAAATATTGTGGAAGTGCTGCTATTGGAATTATTAATATAAATCCCGCAATTGTATTTAATCCAAATAAAAGGTTTATAATTAAAAATACTACTCCTATGAAAACAATTATATTTACTGCATTATAAAATTTTTTTTCTTCATAAAACTTCTTTGTTACTTCTTTTCTTGCGATTTTTTTCCATACGCCATAGTCAATTGAAAAACCATCTTTATTTTTTTTGCTATCACAATAATTAAAAATTTGTGTTAATGAAAGAGAACCTTTATCATCTCTAATTCTAGATAACATTTCTAAAACATATTTTTCGCTATTAGTTAAACCTTTATATGTTATATTAGCAGGAATTAAATAATATTCTTTATCTGTTTTCTCAACAATAAAGAAATTCTTGCTTATTAAATCAATAACAGTACAAATAAAAACACTAGGTATAATTTTATTGTAAAGTAAAACGCTTAATTCAGAATAAGTTAACGCACTTGGAGGTGTTTCTACACCTGTTTGTTCTTCAATTGGATGCGATAATCCATTCTTGTAATACAAGAAAAACATAAACCCAACTGTAAAAACATAATAAGTTATCAATAACAATCCATATATTTCAGTCATACTTTACCACCTAATATCATTTTAACATATTTTTAAGTAAAAAAAAAGTAAATAATAAAAAAGAAGCCAACTAAGATATATAAGTAAAACTTATACTACTGGCTTCTTATTAAAGTATAACAAATATCAAAAATTTAGTCAATTATTAAAATATTTGTTATAATTAATTTGGTGATTAAATGAATCCTTTTATTTATAGTAATAGTAATAAAAGATATTATACTTTAGACTACTTTTATAAGCAAAA
>JAQUGJ010000099.1:0-3859 GCA_028684255.1 Bacilli bacterium
ACTTGATTATCAATAATATAATACGAACAATCAATTAATACGTCGCTGGCTTTCTTAAATTTAATTAGGGTTTTTAATCCTCTTTTTTCGTAATTTTCAATACTATTACTACAGATCCAACAACATCTTGCATCTCTAGCTGATAAAGTTGGAAAAAATATAATTCCGTTTATTTCACTAATAATTATCGGATTTTTATATTTTGTTCCTAACAGTTCAGTAGATCCGTCATATCTTCCTTGGTATGAGCTACCATACATTCGGCAATTTTCATTTATAATTTTTCTCGCAGAACGATTAATTATAAAAGTTGATAATTTTTCAACAATTTGGGTTTGATTATTATCAATTGGAATTAATGCTAATGTACTTTTGTTGATTTCATATTTTTCTTCCATTTTTTCACCTCCACTTATTAGTTATACCTTAAAGTTTTAGCGAATTTTGTCGAAAAATGTTTAATATGTACGAATTGGTAAAATTAATTGTTTTAAATTGTCATTTTCTGGACTTTTTAATATAATTGGTTTTATATCACCATTGAACATTAATAATATTTCTTCACTATCTAAAGATTTTACAGCATCCATCATGTATTTAGAACTGAAACTTATTTTTATATCCTTTTTCATTTCTTTGCTACATTCTATATTTGCTTCAACATAACCTTGTTCAGGAATTGTTGAAGATATTTTTATATTTTCATTTTTTGTTTCTAATTTTATTGCATTTTTTTCATTTTCATTTGTAAAAAGAGATGCTTTATCAATAGCTTTATAAAAATCATTTGAATTTACTTTAATAATTAATTCAAATTCTTCTGGTATCAATTTACTAACATCTGGATAAGATCCATTAATTAATCTAGACATCATTTTGAAATTATCTAATTCAAATATAATTTTATTTTGAAAAATATGTAATTTAATATTTTTATCATCATCATTAAGAATTCTAACAAATTCATTTAAACTAGTAGTTGGTATGATTAAATTAACATTTTCTTCTACCTTTTCATCTAATTGTATTTTTTTTTGGGCTAATCTATAAGAATCTGTAGCAGTACATTCTAATACATTATCTTTAATAACAATATTTAATCCAGTTAAAACTGGTCTTGATTCTTCTGTTGAAGTTGCAAATACTGTTTGATTAACTATTGTTTTAAATATTTTTTTATTTATGATGATTGGATTTGAAGATTCTTCTAAATTTAATAAAGGAAATTCAGATAAAACATTACATGATAAATCATAAGAAGTATTATTGTTATAAACTTTAATTTTAGAATCTACTAATGATTCAATGTTTATAATATCATCACTTCTATCATCAGCCATTTTTCTAATACTTTCATAAATTATTCTACCTGGTACAACAAAAGAACCTGTTTCTTCTATTTTATTAATTTTCTCTTTTGGAATAAAAATCTTAATACTTATTTCATTGTTTGTACTCATTAGATATAATCCATCAGCAGTTAAATCAAATTTAATACATTTTAAGATTGGTATTAAATCTTTGTTTGAAGTTCCTTTTATTACATAATTTAATTGTTCCATTAAAATATTTTGTTTTATTTCTAATTTCATAAAAATGCTCCTTTTATATATATTTTTAATTATTATTATTATTATGTATGGTGGAAATGGTGGAAAACTAATATTTCCCAACAGAACCAATTGAATGTTATATGTGGATAACTTGTTAATAAGTTATTTAATTTTGTTGATAATTTTATCTATCTGATTTTTTAAATCACTATTTATTTTTATTTCATTTTCAATTTTAAAAACAGAGTGCATTACAGTTGTATGATCTTTACCACCAAAAGCGCCACCTATTTTGGCAAAAGACTCATTCAAATATTCACGACAAATATACATTGCTATTTGCCTTGGAATTGTAATATTTGCTGTTCTTTTTTTTCCTTTTATATCTTCAATTGATATATTATATTCAGCAGTAACTATATCTAAAATACGATCTATCTTATTTTTTGATATTATACTTTTTGTGAAAAAATCTTTTAAAGCCTCAATAGCTAGTTCTAAATTGATATTTGAATTATTCATAATAGCAGCATAAGCACATACTCTAGTAATAGCACCTTCTAGTTTTCTAATATCAGAAGTACAATTACTAGCAATATATTCTTTCACTTCCAGTGGAAAAGTATTTTTTAATTCGTGATTTTCAAGTTTATTATTTATTAATTCCATTCTTAAATCAAAATTAGGTGGTAATATATCTACCGTTAAACCCCAATTAAATCTAGTTCTTAATCTATCTTCTAATTTGCGCAAATCATCAGGTGATTTATCAGAAGCTATAATAATTTGTTTTTTATTATTAAATAATTCATTAAAAATATTAAAAAATTCATTTTGACTTGTTGGAACGTTTTCGATAAATTGAATATCGTCTATTAATAAACAATCAACTTCTCGATATTTTCTTCTAAATTCATCAATTCCGTCATAATTATTCTTTTTGTTGTTTCTACACATTTCAATAAAATCATCAATAAAATCATTACAGGGTATGTATAAAACTCTTTTATTGCTATTTTTAACTATATAATTACCTATTGAATGCATTAAATGTGTTTTTCCAAGACCACTACTACTATAAATAAATAAAGGGTTGTAAACTAAACCTGGTTTTTCTGCTACAGCAAGGGCATTATATTTTGCAAATTTATTACTTTCCCCAACTATAAAATTATCAAAAGTATATTTTTCATCTAAGTTAGTTTCGAATAATTCTACTGGTACTCCTGGAGTAACTGGAATCTCTATATTTTTATCCATTTCCTCTTCAGTTATATATTCAATATCAAAATCTGATCCTGTTACTTCATTAAAAACTTCTTCGACAATATTGTTATAATTATCTTTTAAATGTTTTTTATGAATAGTTAGAGGAACTAAAATTAAAGCTCTTTCATCATTTAAATCAATTAATTTTGATTCACTAAACCAAGATTGAAAATTTGCAGGTTCAACCTCTTTTTGAATTTTTTCTAAAAAAGAATTCCAAATTGTTTTTATTTCCAAATTATTCACCCACTAACCACTACATTCATTTTACACTAAAATTCCAAAAAATAAAAGGTTTTTATTTATCCACCATAAAACTTATTCACAAAAACAAAGTGGAAAAGTTTTCCACAAAACAGTGGAAAAAAAGAAAAGAGTAAAGTTTTATTATGTTAATAATTGTGGATAACTTTTTTTAGGTTAATTTTAATAATTCTTTCTATAAAAAAGTTTGACAAAATATAGTTTTATCTATATAATTGTTTTTGCGAAGTCCTTAAATTTAGGAGGTGTATACATATGAAAAGAACTTTTCAACCAAACAAAAGAAAAAAAAGTAAAAAGTTGGGATTCTTTGCTCGTCAAGAATCTGGTATAATAAAAAAACGAAGAAAAAAAGGACGCAAGGTATTATCTCATTAATATTACCACTAGAAAGTGGTTTTTTTTCTAAAAGATAGGTGATAATATGAAAAAAGTAAATATAGTTAAAAAAAACCGAGATTTTACAAGAATAATAAAAAATCAACAACCATATAGAAGCAATTCATTTATTATATATAAGGAAAAAAATAATGATGGATTTAAATTTGGGATATCTGTAGGAACAAAAGTAGGGAATGCAGTTACTAGAAATAGATTAAAAAGACAAATAAAAAGTATTCTTGATAAAAAAACCTATCATAATAATTTCAATTGTATTATAATTATAAGGAAAGATATTTTAAATAAATCATTTATCGAAATAGAAAAAGAATTATTTAAATGTTTAAATAATTTAAATATTTTTAAGGAGGAACAAAATGAAAAATAAAAAA
>JAQUGJ010000100.1:0-3722 GCA_028684255.1 Bacilli bacterium
AAATGACATTAATTGGTAGACCTAATATTACTACTAGAGGTTTTGTATTAGTAAATGATAACACTGAACTTATTTTAGAATTAGAAAATATCAGTAAAAAAGCTATTGAAAAAACCTTGAAAAAGCCAATTAATTATACCGAAATTAAATCGACAATAATCCAAGACTTAGCCCCATATATTTATGATCGTACAGGAAGAAAACCAATTATTTTACCTGTATTGATGAATATAAAGAAAAACAACAATTAAAATTGTTGTTTTTTTAATATTTCTTTATTTTTAATAAATTTATTGATATAATTAAGTAGATAGTAAAGGAGGTGAAAGATTGAACCTTTTTAGCAAAGATAAAGAACTTATCTTAAAAATTACAAATGGAATTTTATTAATATGGTTTTTAGGCGCTTTAATGTTTACTGGTTATAACATAATTGAAAAATTAGTAAAAGGACCAGAATATACTTATAATGAATATAAGTTACAATATTGTGGCAAATATGATGAAATAGTAGATTACGAAAGCAATTGCCAAGAAATGTACGATAGATCAAAACTAGATGACAAACAAAACAATTTTTATTCAACAAGAAGTTTGTACACCTCAATTCTTAATGTGGTGATAGTTGGTGGTGCTTTATTTCTTTTAAATAAGAAAAAAGAAACAAAAAAATAGTAATTAAAAACGATTAATTTAATCGTTTTTTTTGTTGATGAATTTTAATACATCATTAACAGTTTCATTAAAATTTGTGAAATTAACTTCAAACCAATTAATATTCATTTGATTATTAAACCATGTGTATTGTCTTTTAGCGTATCTTCTACTATTTTGTTTGCATTTTTCTATACAATTTTCTAAAGTGTCTTTATTTTCAAAATAAGGGAACATTTCTTTATAACCAATAGGAGTCATAATAGCTTTAGTTCTAATGTTAGATTCATAGATTTTTTTTACTTCTTCTAATAATCCAGAATCTAACATATGATCAAATCGACTATTAATTATATTATATAAATTAGTTCTATCAGTTGTTAAACCAATAAAAATAGCATCATATAATAATTCATTGTTATTTTCTTTTTCACTTATTGGTTTTAAATTATTTTCATAGTAATTTAAAGATCTTTCTACTCTTTGACGGTTATTTTTATGTACTTTAGTATTAGGATCGATCTCTAATAATCTTTGATACAATTCTTCGTTATTGTAATTACTATAATCTAATCTAGGTGTTTCGTCTTCAAAAGAGTAATTATATAGACAAGCTTTTATATATAGACCAGTACCACCTACTAAAATAGATGTTTTTCCTTTGGATTTTATCTCTTCAATTTTTAGTCTAGCATCTTTTTGATAATCAAAGACAGAATAATCTTCTTCAATATCTTTAATATCAAATAAATGATGCACAATACCTTCTTTTTCTTCCTCTTTTATTTTAGCAGTTGCTATATCTAAACTGCGATATATTTGAGTACTATCAGCATTGATAATTTCGCCATTTAACTTTTTTGCAAGTTCAATACTCAATTTTGTTTTACCTACTCCAGTAGGTCCTAAAATAACTATAATCATTTTATCAACATCGCATCCCCAAAAGAGAAAAAGCGGTATTTTTTATCAATTGCTTCTTGGTATGCTTTCATAATAATTTTTTTGTTTGCAAAAGCACTTACTAGCATCATTAAGGTTGATTTAGGTAAATGGAAATTAGTAATTAAACCATCAATTGCCTTAAATTGATATCCTGGATAAATAAAAATATCAGTCCAACCACTACTTTCTTTAAATTCATTATATAAATTTATAATTGTCTCTAAAGTTCTTGTAGATGTAGTGCCAACACTGTATATTTTTTTGTTATTTTTTTTTGTTTTATTTAAAATATCAGCACATTTTTTATCCATTATATAAAATTCACTATGCATTTTATGGTTACTTATATCTTCTACACTTACAGGCCTAAAGGTTCCGAGACCTACATGCAAAGTTATATAGGCAATATTTATACCTTTATTTTGTATTTTTTTTAATAATTCTTCTGTAAAATGTAATCCGGCTGTAGGAGCTGCAGCACTTCCAATATTTTTAGCATAAACGGTTTGATAGCGATCTTTTTCTTCTAATTTTTCGTGAATATATGGCGGTAATGGCATTTCTCCTAGTTTATCTAATATCTCATATAAAATACCATTATAAATTAATTTAAAGATTCTAACACCTTCATCTTCTACTTTAATACATTCCATTTTCAAGTCATCACTAAATTTAATAACTGTACCTTCTTTTACTCTTTTAGCAGGTTTAACTAAACACTTCCAATTGTCTTCATTAATGTCATTTAATAACAATACTTCGATATAAGCTTCAGTGTCTTCTTTTATTCCATGTAATCTTGCTGGTATTACTTTAGTATCATTTAATACTAAGGTATCCCCGGGTTCTAAGTAATCAATGATATCTTTAAATTTTTGGTGATTAATTTTTTTTGTTTTTCTATCTAATATTAGTAAATTTGATTCATCCCTTTTTTCAATCGGTGTCTGTGCTATTAGTTCTAAAGGTAAATCAAAGTTAAAATCATCTGTTTTCATGACTCCACCTCGCTATCTAATTATACATTAAAAAAGAATAAAAAAAAAGAGTTTTGCATTTACAAAACTACAATATAGTTGGAACTAAAAAGTATATTAAAAATAAAATTGTAATTATTGTGGTTATTAATGATAGTTCCATTTTGGGTTTTTGTTTTGTTTTAGGATATTTTATTAAATCAATAATATAAATTAAAATATCAATTATAAAATAAGATACAATACCTATTCCAATTCCATCAGTAATCGAATGTGATAGAGGCATCATAATAATTGTTAGAAAAGCCGGAACTGCATTTTTAATATTATCAAAATCAACTTCATTTATATTTTTAATCATTATAACCCCAACATAAATAAGGGCTGCAGATGCTGCTGAAATGGGAATAAAAGCAAATAAAGGTAGAATAAAAATTGATAATAAAAATAATAATGCTATTGTTAAAGCAGTTAATCCAGTTTTTCCACCTGAAGCAATGCCAGCACCAGATTCGACAAATATACTTACTGTCGATGTTCCTATAACAGCACCAGCACATGATGCTAAGGAATCTGAATACATTATTTTATTATAATCTTGTGGTTTTCCATTTGAATCAATTAATCCAGCATTTGCAGAACATCCTGCTACTGTTCCAATCGTGTCAAATAAATCTAGGATTATAAAAGTTAAAACAATCATAAAAACTGTAAATAATGAACCTTCTGGAAAATTTAATCCTTCAGTAAATAATGACATAAAAACTCCACCTTGATCAGGATTGAAGTTGAAAAAATTAGAAAAATTTTCCCAAAATTTCCAAGTAATAAAAGAATCATTGCCAAGCAATATATTTAAATCGGCTACCTTTAAAGGAATTGCTAATAAAGTAGCACTTAAAATACCAATTACAACTGATCCTTTTACTTTATAATGTGATAAAACAGCAATTACTATTAATCCAAATAAAGTTACTAATGCTATACAAGCAGGACCTCCTAATTGCCAATTTGCTCTATTATTAAAGTCGATAAACTGTAATAGTGTATATTGATTAGAAACTATTAAACCAGAGTTTTTTAGACCAATAAAGGCTATAAACAGGCCTATTCCTACTGGAACTGCTTGTCTGATAACTTTAGGAG